>DAOUSD010000029.1 GCA_030627405.1 Deltaproteobacteria bacterium | reverse complement strand
TCTTTTTTCTTAATGCTCACTAATACGCTCAAACAGTCAGCCGTTTTAAATTTAAATGCCCGCCACCTCTGATTGTTAACAAGTTGCTTTTGAGTTTTCAAATTTCTGATCATATAAAATCGGCAGCAAAGGCGGCTTTGGGATTTTCAACATTTATATAATTTTCCATACACTTTAATGCAAGTATCTTAGATTGGTCATTGCATCTACGATCTTTGATAGATCTTCTTTCTGGTATGTAGTCTGAATATGAAAATAGTCGCCTTTCAATTTCTAATCTTCTGCCATTAAAAAGATATGTGATATTTTTTTTCATTGATATTACCCTCTATTATTGAAAATTTAAATAATTATTATATCTTTAATTTAATTTTTTAGTTTTAACTAATTCGCAGAAAATTCTGACCGTTATACAGTTCTGTTAATTTACAGACCGATTGTTAATCTAATTTCGTCTATATGATAAAGCAACATATGTACCAAAGAAATGATTTATTGATATATTAGCCAGTTAAAAAATAACGATGCTTTTTTAAAATGGATTTTGGTTACGAATATTGCACAGCAAGTTACGTTTTTTGCACACGTTGTAAGAAATTTTTAAAATTGAGTTGAAGTGGAAATTGAATGGGAAATAATTCCGGCATGATTGACTTGTTTTTATACTTCTGTTATTAAAAATTACAGACATAATAGGCAGCTATATTTTTATGTCATCCAAGCAATGCTGAATAAGCATCAATTTAAGCTTATGCTTAAATTATTTCCCTCCACTTGAAATACTGTTTCCCCATAACTGGAGGGTTTTACTATGTTCTTCCGATAATATTTACTCCTAACATCTCTATAAAAATTCTTTATTAAAACTTTGGAATATTTCAGGTGGGTTTTTGTTATTTATGATAAAAAAGTTTGTTGTCGATATTATTAATATATTTTCAGGAGCCTTTGAAAACGGAACTTAAATGAAAATGCGTTTTGGAATAATCAGCAAGTTGCTTGTTGGTTTTTTTATTCCCGTAATAATCTTTTATGTAACGATCATATTGCTCTATATGGATGTTCAGAAGATTGAGCATATATCAGAAGGCATTATTAGTAAAAACACTAAAATATCTTTGATTTCAAAAAAAATGATCGAGAACCTGATCCGCATGGAAGAAAATGATAAAAAATATCATCTGTTGAAAAAAGATGACTATTTTAATTATTTTGTTCTGGCTCAAAAAGAGTTTGAAGGTAATTTTGTCGAAATACTGGAACTGGAACATTCGGGGATGGAAATTTCTATAGAGTGGAGACAACTTTATAAAAGTTATCAGGATTTTTCTACTACATTTGAAAATTTAAGGAAAAATGAATCGTCAGGCTCTTTATGGATTCATGAGGCTGTAACCAATGAATGGATACAGATAATTTCAGAGCTTCGTGCAAAAAACGAGCATGATATTGCATTAGGGACTATGGCGCTAAATTCTCGCAGCCAGAAATCTGCTCGTAATGTTCTGGTTGGGCTGATGCTTTCAAGTGTTGTTTGTTTGTTTGTAATTTTGTTCTTAGCATATTCCATGATTCGTCCTCTCAGAGAGCTTCTCAGAGGAATAAGGTCTGTTCCGCAGGATAGAATTAGCAAGACGGTTAATATCCGTTCCAAAGATGAATTCGGAGAATTGGCAGGAGCATTTAACGACATGACTTTACGTTTAAGGGAAGAAGAACGTATGCGATCTGATTTTATTTCCATGCTGAGCCATGAGATCAGGACTCCCTTGACTTCGATCCGTGAGTCGGTAAATATGATTGTTGAAGAAATAATGGGGACAATTAACAACAGGCAAAGGAAATTTCTTGAGATAGCAAGTATTGAAATAGGCAGGATTTGTAATTTATTGAATCACCTTATGCAGGTTTCGCGCTTGGAATCACAGAGCATCAAGATTGTAGCACGGTCCCTTGACATATCATCTTTTATAACCGGATGTATCCATCAACTGAAACCTTTAGCTGATACCAAAAAGATAAGCGTTGAAGCACAGATAGCTCCGGATCTCCCCGGCATGATGGGTGATCCGGAACACCTCCAAAGGGTTTTAATAAATCTTCTGAATAATGCCATTAAGTTTTCTGATCCTGAAAGCAAAGTTGTTTTGCGAGTAGTGTCTAATAAAAATCGTACCAAGTTGAATTTTTCCGTATCTGATAACGGACCCGGCATCCCTGAAGATGAACAATCACTTATATTTAATAAGTATTACAGGGCAAGGGGAGTTAGAGATCATATGGATGGTGTTGGGCTTGGCCTTAATATATCAAAGAATATTGTTGAGTTTCATAAAGGAACAATCTGGGTAAAGAGCACGGTTGGACATGGAAGCACTTTCGGGTTTACACTTCCAGCTTCTTAACAATAGATGGCTTCAGGATTATGGATGTTGTGCAATGAATTTTAAAAAAATCATTAAAGCAAGGATAATTTTTTTTGCACGAGTGGCGATGTTGTGTGGACTTTTCTTATGTTTAGCCTGTGGGCATCATTCTCAAAAGATTAAATCTTTTTTTATTGCCGACTATAAAGTTTGTTTGAAAATCTTAGAGAAAGGAAATGAGGTTTTTCAAAAAGGGGACTTTAATAAGGCGCGGGAAATTTATGAAATTTTGTACCGGAATTCCAGAGATGAAGCTATTGTGCGCGAGGCTCTTTATGGACTTGCCTGCACACATTTTATCCTGGCTGAAAATTCTGATGATTTCAACAAGGCCATTGTTTTCTGGAATAAATGGAGTAACCTTGCACCATCTGTTCTGGAAGATGAGGATCCCCGGATGCTGGGACCATTATTACAGAATAAGGTAAAGAAATGGATAACTGATGTCGGTACGGTGGAAATACTGAAGTCAGAGGCGAATAAAGTAAAGCTGTTGCTTCAATCAAAGGAACAGGAAATCCGGACTTTGAAACATCAAATAAAAACTTTAGAGGAAATTGATCAGGGGATACAGGAGAAAAAACAGGAGATTTCTTCTAATATTGAATAATTTTGATACGTTCGTAAAAAGTATGCTTTTACTCGAAGTTTTTTTACAAAAGACTTTTTTACGATTCAGTTAATTTGCACTAGTTAAAGGAAATAATTTTTGAATTCACAGCAATCAATCTTAATAGTAGATAATGATCTTCATGTCCTGGAAGTAATTGAGGCCCGGCTTTCTTCATCAGGATTTCAGGTTTGCAAGGCTTCCGGAGTACAGGAGGCTCTCGGGATACTCAAGGATAAAAAGGTTGATCTTATAATTTCTGATATGAAGATGCCGGGGATGGGCGGCATGGATTTGCTAAAAAATGTCAGATCCCTTATGCCCGGACTCCCTCTAATCTTTCTAACTGCCTATGGGACAATTCCCGATGCTGTTCGTGCCGTTAAAGCCGGGGCTGTAGATTATTTAGTAAAACCTTTCGATGGACGTGACCTGATTAATAAAACTCGTAAAATCTTAAAAAATGGTTATAAGAGTTTAGCCTCCGGCGAGATTCCTCATGAGTCAAAGCAGTGCTACTTTGGGGAAAGCTCTGTTATGAAAGAGCTTTATGGGCTTGTTGAGCGAATCGCAGCAAGTAATGTTAATGTTCTAATCCTTGGTGAAAGCGGGTCAGGAAAGGAACATATCGCCCATATAATACATCAGCTAGGCCTTCGAAAAAAACAGCCCTTTGTTGTAGTTGATTGCGGTTCCACGCCGGCAGGTCTTTTGGAGAGTGAACTTTTCGGACATGTTCGGGGAGCTTTCACACAGGCCATACGCGACAAAAAGGGTTTAATAGAAACCGCAGATCACGGTACGCTTTTTTTAGATGAAATCGGAAATATATCCCCTGATATGCAGATGCGCCTTCTCCGGTTTTTAGAGGATAGGAAAATAAGAAGAGTAGGAGCTCTGATAGAGATACCTGTTGATTGCAGAATTATTGCAGCAACTAATTCAAACTTATTAGAAGATATTGAAGCAGGAAAGTTCAGGGAGGATCTTTATTACAGATTACGCGTTGTTACATTGAACGTTCCACGGCTGCGGGATAGAAAGGAGGATATCCCTTTATTGGCCCGTCATTTTGTTGATAAATTTTGCGAGAGCTATGAAAATAAGGCAGTCCAACTACCGCCTGAAACCATTAAATGGCTTTGCAATTATCCGTGGCCTGGTAACATTCGTGAGCTCAAAAATGCTCTGGAAGCTGGAGTAGTTCTTTGCAAGAACGAAGTCTTAACTATCGACGACCTCCATCTTGCAGGTTTGCCTGAGGTTCCTGACAGTGCTTTTTCTAAAGACAAATCTCTTTCTCTTGAAGAAGCCGAGTGTAATACAATCCTCCGCGCTTTGAAAGAGACAGGAGGAATACAGACGGAAGCAGCCAAATTACTGGGGATAAGCCGAAGAGCTATTCATTATAAAATTAAAAAATATGCTATTGATTTGTCAAAAATCCGCTAAACTTCAGCAAAATATGATTTATCCCGACTTAGATTATAGCCTCTTCATTAATCTTTCATGAATATTGTCAAATCCGCCGTTTGACATTACCAGAACAAGGTCGCCTGGCTTTGCCGTATTTTCAAGATATTTTATTATAGATTCCGTGTTCGGGAAGTAGTGTGCGTCCTTTCCTCTATTCTGCAGATCTTTAACAAGTTTTTCAGATGAAAAATGTTCATCCGGGGGGATTTTGTTGAGAAGAGGAGGTTTGCGTATACAAATGATATCTGCATGATCAAATGAAAGGGGATATATGTTTTGGAAGATGTTTCGCATGCTGGTATTGGTTCTGGGTTCAAAAACAGCTATCAGCCTTTTATTTTGATAAAATGATTTAACCGCTCTTACAGTTTCTTTAACAGCAGTAGGATGATGGGCAAAATCATCCATAACTGTAATGCCTCTTTTCCGGCCTCGTATTTCCTGACGTCTTTTTACACCCTGAAAACTTTCAAGTGCTTTCGCGATAACCTCGTTCGGTATCATCAATTTGTCGGCTACAGCAACTGCCGCCAAAGTATTTAACAAATTGTGCTCTCCGAAGATTTTGGTTTTAAAAGTTTTACCTTGTTTTAAAACCTCAAAAAAAGTCCAGGGAGGTGCATAGGATACTTTTCCCAGGCCCCATGCTGAGCTCGTATTTTTTCCATATTTAATAACGCAGCATTCCCTGCCGCTGATAAGCCCATCTATATTTTTATCGCTGTCAAAAGCAATTAGTGTACTTTTTTGTGAAATGCCTGATATAAAAATATCAAAAGCCTTTTTGACCTGGTCAATATCTTTAAAAATATCGGCGTGGTCAAATTCAACACTTGTAATAACCGCCATGTGGGGATCGTAATGTAAAAATTTCGGCCCTTTGTCAAAATATGCTGTATCGTATTCATCTCCCTCTATTACGATGAATTCTCCTTTACCCAGCCGGTAGTTACTGTTGAAGTTTCTTAATATTCCTCCAATAATAAATGAGGGATCAAGTCCCGCAACATAAAGTATCCAGGCTGTAATAGAAGAAATCGTTGTTTTACCGTGAGTTCCTGTAACAAGTATTGTTTTCTTACCATCTGCAACAAACCTGTTAACTGCCTGGGGCATTGAACAGAAATTGAGCCCCAGTTCATTCATTTTATTAATTTCAGGATTGTCCTTTTTTACTGCATTTCCAACAACTATAAGATCGTGAGCACTGAAAATATTTTTTTCATTAAAACCTTCTGCGACTTTTATACCCTTGCTAAAAAGAAAGTCGCTCATGGGAGGATAGGTTTTTTGATCCGAGCCAGTTACTTCAAAACCCATATCCTTGAGCATACCGGCAAGCGCAGCCATGCCTGTGCCGCATATAGCCGTAAGGTGTATATTTTTCACTTTGTCAGGAATTAAGTTTTTACTCAGATCCATTGGTTGCAGATTGCCTGGATTTTTTTTCATCAAGGTCTTTTTTAAATTTCTTTTCCAGTTCGGAAAAAAGATTTTTTTTCTTTTTTTCCTGTTCCGCCTTAAAAACCTCTATTTTCTGCATATAATCCTTTTTAGCATTTTGAAATTTTTTGAGTTCTTTTTCAAGATTATCTTCTGTTGCCTCTTGGGGAATTTTTTCTAATAGTAAGTGATCTTTTATAAAAAGTTTGGTCCCAAAGGCTCCTTCAACAATATCTATGATATCCATTTCGTTAAGCTTCCTGCATACGAAATTGCCCTGTTCCATGGAAAATGATATTGTCCGGCAAACTTCATCAATTGAAGGTGATGCAGAATTCTGGTGTTCAAGAATCCTTATTGCCGCAACTACAAGATGAGCAGCAGAATAAAAGTCTTTACCTTTCATGATAAACCTATTTAAATATAAATTTATATAATTACCATACCTTGACATAAAAACGTAAGGAGAGTAACATTTCATAAAATTTTGTCAAGTTCAGACCTCGTTAAGTTAATGAAATACATAATTTATTTGGAGGGTGCCATGACTGAGATTATTGATGTAAGAGCTAGGGAAATCCTGGATTCAAGAGGGAATCCCACTGTTGAGGCGGATGTCATTCTTGCCTGCGGTGCTGTCGGACGTGCAGCGGTTCCTTCCGGAGCTTCTAAAGGCAAACGTGAAGCATTAGAGCTTCGTGACGAGCGCTCTAAACGATTTGGCGGAAAGGGTGTAACCAAGGCTGTAAAAAATGTTTTAACTATAATTGCTCCTGCTGTACGCGGTATAGATGCGGCTAGTCAGATGACACTTGATAACTTGATGATTGAATTAGATGGCACTCCAAATAAATCAAAACTTGGAGCAAATGCAATTCTCAGCGTATCCATGGCAGCTTCAAGGGCTGCGGCGTCAGCTTATGGCTTACCGCTTTACAGATATCTCGGGGGGATAAATGCAAGATATCTTCCCATCCCAATGATGAACATTATAAACGGGGGCGTACATGCAGCCAATAATCTTGATATACAGGAGTTCATGATAGTACCTATTGGTTCAAAAACCTTTGCCCAGGCTGTAAGGATGGGGGCTGAAATTTTTCACAGCCTTAAAAATGTGCTTAAAAAGAAAGGACTTAGTACTTCGGTGGGAGATGAAGGCGGTTTTGCACCTGACCTTAAATCAAACGAAGATGCAATAAAATTTATCATTAATGCAATTGAATCTGCAGGATATCAACCAGGCAAAGATGTTGGTCTTGCATTGGATTCGGCTGCAAATGAATTTTACAAAAAAGGAAAATATATCCTGAACTCAGAAAATAAAAAACTCAAACCAGAGGAAATGATAGATTATTATGAAGATTTAATTGATAAATATCCTATTTTTTCCATAGAAGACGGCCTTGCAGAACAGGATTGGGATAACTGGGAGTTGCTGACAGATAGAATAGGTGGAACTGTACAAATAGTAGGTGATGATATATTTGTGACAAACCCAAAAATATTCAACAAGGGAATTGAAGAGGGGATAGCAAATTCCATACTTATCAAACTTAATCAGATCGGTACGCTAACCGAGACTCTGGATGCTATTGAAATGGCAAAACAGGCCGGATATACTACAGTAATATCGCACAGGTCGGGTGAAACGGAAGATACCTTTATTTCAGACCTGGTTGTTGGTATAAACGGAGGCCAGATAAAGACAGGTTCAATGTCCCGAAGCGACAGGGTCGCCAAGTACAATCAATTAATACGGATAGAAGAAGAACTTGGAAGTGCCGCAATGTTTTCAGACAATATCTTTATATGGGGGTAACCGTTCACGGTTCACAGTTAACGGTTAAAACGCTTTCGGTCGTTGCTGGCAATTCTAATTACGGCATTTTTTTTACAATTGTTATTCTTCAAAATTAGAATTGCTGTCGTTGCATAGTTCATTGAAAAAACCGTAAACCATTATTATGTGGAATTAGTTGTGACAGGAACAAAATACAATTATTTACCTGAGTTGAGCAATTTTTTGCTCGACCTGCACCAATCTCTTGGCACATTTCTTCGCAAAAAATCGCTCAACTCAGGTTTACAAAAATTCTTAGCTTTTTTCAGCTTTATAATTTTTGTCTTTTTTTACACACAAGCTAATGCATATGTGATTCCCGGCCCCCATCTTCTGGAATTAATGATTGAAAAACTCGGTAGAGGAAAAAGCCTTTTAATTTCTCAGAAACTATTACTTTATGATGTCAGCCATGAAAAAAACATTATCGAGCTTAGAGAGACCTTAAAATATAATTTTCCTGAAGAATTCCGATCTGAGATTCAGTCTGAAAACGCTAAAAGAATTTATATTTTTTCTTTGGGCGCCGCTTTAACGGTAATTGACAATAAAATTATACCTAACACCGAAACAAGGTTTGACTGCTATAAGGATGTTTTCCTTTATCGTTCCAGGATATTGCTTCAGAACAGGCTTTCGCTTCTGGGAGTAGATACATTTGTTTCAAGTCTGGGAAGGTTTCAAGAGAAAACCGTCTATGTGATAGGTGCTAAATATCCTGACGAGTCAGTCTCCCAGATATGGTTAGACAAAAATACTTTTCAACCGGTTCGCTGGATAATTATAGACAAGGATGATAAAATTAACAGAGATGTTTTGGAAATTCGCTATGGAGATTGGAAGCAGACACATAAGGCCTGGTACCCTATGCATATTGAATTTTATCATAATGACATTTTGGTGCGTGAAATTTATGCTGACAAAATAAAAGTGAATCCTTCTTTTTCTGATGATCTTTTTGACATTGAACATCTTAAATCAGTATATTTGAATTTTAGCTCAGTTGAAAAAGACAAAGATGATTCGCAGGGATTAAGTGATATTCAAAAGACCATCAAGGAATTCAAGAAGCTGTATGAATAAAGTTTAGACTGAAGGCTATATAGCTGAAGGAAACAAATGATTCCTTCCCAGAAATCGTTCAAAGGAGATATATGGTTTCTAATACAAAGTATATATTTGTCACAGGTGGAGTAGTTTCATCTCTTGGGAAAGGACTTGCTTCCGCCGCCATTGGGGCACTTCTCGAAAGTCGCGGGCTCACTATTACTATCCAGAAGCTTGACCCCTATATTAATGTTGACCCTGGGACCATGAATCCATTTCAGCACGGAGAGGTCTTTGTTACGGATGATGGCGCAGAAACAGATCTGGATCTCGGACATTACGAGCGTTTTACAAGTGCTAAATTGGGCAGGGATAACAACTTTACCACTGGAAAGATATACTACTCCGTCATTACTAAAGAGCGTCAGGGGAAGTATCTGGGAGGTACTGTTCAAGTTATTCCGCATATTACGGATGAGATTAAAAAAAGTATAAAGCTTGTGGCAGATGGTGTGGATATAGTTATTGTGGAGATAGGCGGAACAATCGGCGATATTGAGAGCCTGCCCTTTCTTGAAGCTATCCGGCAATTCAAAGCTGATGTAGGAAAAGAAAATGTGCTGTACATTCATCTAACACTTGTTCCTTATATTGCAACGGCAGGAGAGGTTAAAACCAAGCCAACCCAGCACAGCGTAAAGGAATTAAGAAGCATCGGTATTCAGCCGGATATTCTTCTGTGTCGTACTGACAGGTATCTGGACAATGATATAAAGGCCAAAATAGCTTTATTTTGTAACGTTAGTGAGGATGCAGTAATAACCGCAAAAGATGTGGATTGTATTTACGAGGTTCCACTTATATTTCACAAACAGGGCCTTGACGACAAGATTATTGAGCTTCTTAACATTTGGACAAGGGCACCCCGTCTTGATGCATGGGAGCAGATTGTCAACAGGCTGAATCACCCTGAGTTTGCCGTTACAATAGCGATAGTTGGAAAATACACGGATTTGACTGAATCTTATAAAAGTTTAAACGAGGCACTTTGCCATGGCGGTATCCCCAACAATTGTCGCGTTAATCTTAAATTTATAGATTCGGAAACAATAAACGAAAATAATAGCAAAAAAATGCTTGCCGATGCCGATGGCATACTTGTACCGGGCGGATTCGGGTCACGCGGTATTGAAGGGAAAATTCTTGCAACAAAGTATGCAAGGGAAAATAAAATTCCTTTTTTCGGCTTATGTCTTGGGATGCAGATAGCTGTAATTGAGTTTGCCCGCAACGTAGCAGGCATGGATGGGGCTCACAGCTCAGAGTTTGATACGAAAACTCCTTATCCTGTTATTTATCTGATGTTGCAATGGTATGATGAGAAGACTAAAACGATTCAGAAACGTGATGTAAACTCTGACAAGGGTGGGTCTATGCGTCTGGGGGCTTATTCCTGTAAGATTAAAAAAGATACTTTTTCCTTCAAAGCATACGGCGTATCTGATATTTCTGAAAGGCATCGACACAGGTATGAATTCAATAACGAGTTTAAAGAAAAACTGGAAGAAAATGGTTTGATAATAAGCGGCACTTCGCCAAACGGTGAGCTGGTTGAAATCGTTGAAATCAATAATCATCCATGGTTTGTCGGATGTCAGTTCCATCCTGAATTCAAATCCAGACCTATGAATCCACACCCACTTTTTAAGGATTTTATAAAAGCTTCTCTGGAAAACTCGAAAATCTCATAGCAGGTCCCCGCTTTTTAAGCATAGATATTATTTGAACTAGTCAATTTTAAAGGAGGATGTTTTCGAGTTCTTTTAAACTATTAATATGCAAATCGGCGGAAAGAGAGCTGTTTTTATACGCTATCAGAGGTGTTCCCGCTGCTTTTGCTGCTATTTCGTCCAGCTTTGAATCTCCTATATAAATTAATTGACCGGGTTCTATATTAAAATGCTCCAGTATTTTAATTAGCGGATCGGGGCTGGGTTTGGGATTTTCCACATCAAGTGCACT
>DAOUSD010000277.1 GCA_030627405.1 Deltaproteobacteria bacterium | reverse complement strand
ATACAGGATGAAACATATAGAGAACTTAATCAACAGGTCAATGAGGTAAAGAGGATGTTGAACAGTTTTATCCAAAAGCTAACCGCTAATGGCTAAAAGCTAACCGCACAGGTCGAAGTGTTTTAACCGTAAACCGATACTCGACAGGAGAAAGATAATGAAGAACAATTACGATATTCAAAAAATAATGAGTTTGCTTCCTCACCGCTATCCATTTCTTTTGGTTGATCGAATCCTTGAGCTTGTAACTGATAAAAAGGTTGTCGCCCTCAAAAATGTCAGCATAAATGAACCGTTTTTCCAGGGGCATTTTCCGGGCTCTCCTATTATGCCTGGCGTACTTATAATAGAGGCTATGGCTCAGGCGGGCGGCGTACTGGTTTTTAAATCTTTGCCGGAGGAAAAGCATGGGGCTCTTATATATTTTATGGGAATTGACAAAGTCAAATTCAGAAAGCCTGTTTTGCCGGGCGACCAGCTTTTGCTTGAAATCAAAATACTAAAACAGCGATCAAAGGCAATTAAAATGTCAGGTACCGCATTTGTAGACAAAAAAGTCGTTGCTGAAGCTGAATTTATGGCTACTATTGGAGAAAAAGTATGATACATCCAACCGCGATTATAGATCCCAAAGCTGAACTGGACTCCACAGTAGAAGTCGGTCCGTATTCGATTATTGGAGAAAATGTTTTTATCGGAGCTGGAACAATAATAGGTCCCCTTGTGGTGATTGAACCTTATGTTACCATTGGGCCGGAATGTCATATATTCCAGTATGCAGCGATTGGCGCTGCTCCACAGTCATTAAAGTTTGAAGGCGAAAAAACCTATGTTACCATTGGGCGTAAAACAATTATACGCGAGTTTGTTACAATTCACAGAGGAACAGGATTTGGCGGCGGCATAACTGAAGTCGGCGAGGAAAATTTTCTGATGGCTTATACTCACATCGCCCATGACTGCAAAATCGGCCGAAAAGTAGTCATGTCAAACAATGCAACACTTGGAGGACATATTACAATTGGCGATTATGCAACCATTGGAGGACTTGTAGCTATTCACCAGTTCGTAAGAATAGGTGACTATGCTTTTGTGGGAGGAAAATCAGCGGTTGTAAAAGACATACCACCCTATGTTATTGCGGCAGGAGACAGAGCCATTCTTCACGGCTTAAACACTGTGGGTCTGAAGCGAAGTGGCTTTTCTCAGAACAAACTCAAATTATTAAAAAAAGTTTACAGAACTATTTTTCGAATAGGCCTTACAATAAACGAGGCTATAGAGAGAGTAAAGGCTGAAGTGGAACAGATTCCTGAAGTAGTTCACTTTATAGATTTTATTAAATCGTCTCAGCGAGGAATAACAAGATGAATAAGGGGCGGGGATCAGGGATTAATTTATGCGGATAGGTCTAATTGCGGGGAGCGGTCAGTTCCCCATAATTTTTTCAAAAAAAGCAAAATCAAAAGGATTTTCTGTTTATGCCGCAGCTTTTTTGAATGAGGCCGACAAGAGTCTGGAAGACCACGTTGATGAAATAGAATGGATGCATCTGGGGCAGCTAAAGCGTCTCATTAATTTTTTTAAAAAGCACAATATAAGCGAAGCTGTCATGATGGGCGCCATTCGCAAGACAAGTATATTTTCGGACTTAAAGGATCTAAAAGCAGATATGAAAGCCATCTCGCTTTTTGCCGGTATGATCCATACACATGATGATGGAATTTTGAGTGCCTTTGCCGGAACTCTTGAAAAAGAGGGCATCAAAATAAGGGCTTCAACATTTTTACTGCCCGACATTCTGGCTCAGGAAGGATGCTGGACAAAACGAAAGCCAAACAGATCGGAAAAAGCCGATATTGACCTGGGCTGGAAATATGCAAAGGAGATTGGACGGCTTGATATAGGTCAATGCGTTGTTGTTGGTGGCGGATCAGTCCTTGCCGTAGAGGCTATTGACGGAACTGATGCCACAATAAAAAGAGGCGGAGAACTTGGCAATGGAACCGCTGTAGTTGTTAAGGTTTGCAAACCAACTCAGGATGTGAGGTTTGATATGCCTGCTATCGGTGCTCAGACAATCATGACCATGCATGAAGCAGGCTCAAAGGCTTTAGCTATTGAAGCAGGAAAGGCTGTTGTCTTTGACAGGGAAGAAATGATAGCTCTCGCAAATAAGTTTGGGATTGCTATTGTTGCTATAGACAATAAAGATTAAATATAATAGTTCACCACGGATTTTCACGGAATTACACTGAATTATCGTAACTGTTCAGGTTGTTAGGTTCACGGTTCACGGCTGGACCTGTGAACCTGAGTGGTTACACTCATTGTTTACAATTTTCAGTGAAACTCCGTGTTGTTCTGTGGTGAACTTTTATAATAAATCAGAAAATGGAACAATAAATGAAGAAACTTCGTGTTGGTGTAATAGGTGCGGGTTATCTTGGTAAATTTCATGCTGAAAAGTATGCAGGAATGGATGAAGTTGAACTTGTCGGCGTTGTTGATATAGAAAAAGAAAAAGCCGAAAACACAGCGGCAACTTCAGGTATATCTGCATATACAAACTACAAAGATCTATTCGGAAAAGTCGATGCTGTGAGCGTAGTCGTTCCTACACCTGCCCACTTTGCCGTCAGCAAAAATTTTCTTGAAAACGGCATTGATGTTCTTATCGAAAAGCCGATAACAACAACCCTTGAAGAGGCTGACGAACTAATTGAAATTGCAGAATCAAAAGGCCTTATTATACAGGTCGGGCATCTTGAAAGGTTCAATCCTGCCGTTATTGCCTTGCAGGATATTGTTAAAAATCCAAGGTTTATAGAATCACATCGTTTGAGCATATATAAAGAAAGATGCACCGATGTCAGCGTAATTTTGGACCTCATGATTCATGATATAGATATAATTCTGAACTTTGTCAGGTATAGTATAAAAGGCATTCATGCAGCAGGCATACCCGTAATCTCAAAACATGTTGATATAGCAAATGCTCGTTTAGAATTTGAAAATGGATGTGTCGCAAATGTTACGGCAAGCAGAATTTCAACAAAAAATGAAAGGAAAATCAGGCTGTTCCAAAAAGATGCATATATTTCTGTTGATTTTGCGAATCATGAAATAACCGTAATCAGACAGAACGAAAAAAGTTCAAACGGCCTTATCCCGGGTATGGAAATAAAACAGCTCTGCTTTACAAAAAGTGACGCTCTGGAAGATGAGCTTAAATCCTTTGTAAAATCGGTACAAAATCGTAATGTCCCTGAAGTTACGGGACTAATGGGACGCGATGCTTTAAAGACAGCTTTAAGCATTATGAATCAGATCAGCAAGTCTAACGAGACATGGTTCTGACTTTGGCCACTATCCTAATTTGCAGAAAATTGAAAACTCGAATATGAGATTAACCTGAGGCAGCGGACAATTAAATTTAAGAACGTCTGAAACTCGCGCATAAGTGAGCCTAAAGAAAAAAGGGTATTACCTAAGTTGAGCTATT
>DAOUSD010000318.1 GCA_030627405.1 Deltaproteobacteria bacterium | reverse complement strand
GTTCAAGGAGGGCGCAAATTTTAACCGCAGGAATACAGTAGGGGCGAACCTCTGTGTCCGCCCTCTTTTGAGAATTAAAATTTAAGCCTGACGCAGAAATTGGGAAAATCAGCAGTTTTCATTCAGGCAATAGATATCTTTAATAACAATTAGAATCAATAAATAAATTCCGATAAATTTATTTTTGAGCGAACCCTTAGCTTATAGCTGCTGAAACAGTTGCGAATGAAGTCCTACGTTCAATACAACATCTTCGATCTTTATTTTTTCTTCCAGATAGTTTTATGATTTTCATACTATCTTTGATCGTCCTGCGATCCAATCCATTCCTACGTTCTATTTTACTTCTGCGGTCCTTATTTGATCTTCGTGCCGGAATGTGCTCAGTATAAGAAAATTGTCGCCTGCCAATACCCGAACGTCTGCCCCCATAATCTATTATTACTAAAACAGCAGATGCAGTGCTCAAAAAGTAGCTCCTTACCCTCGCGCCTTGCTCTTGATGCTCATTGCTCACCGAAAAAAACGCAATTTGCAACCTTCCGAGGTATATTTAAAGTTTCGGCTGAAATTTCTGAATCTGATTAAAGCATTAATGGATATAATTATGAGCAATTAACATGCCAACATATTAAAGTTGCAGGGAAAAACAATTAAACAATTAGCTTAAAACTTAAACTTCAATTAGTTATGGAGACATAATCTTTTAATTTTTATAAAGTTGAGAAGATTATTATTCTAAAATATGTAATTAATTACATAAAAGTTGTGTAATTATTGAAAAAAGTATGAAATAAAATTCACAGTGCCTGCCCGCCCCTGGAGGGTTATCCTGTCGGATTCTTTTTCAAAAGGCTAGGGAACGGGGACGAAATAACTTCCCCAACTATGCATCACAGCTTCAGGCCACCTTTGCCCGATCTCAAATCACAAAAGTTGATGGAATAGCGGGCTATTTTGATATTTTTGTGATTTGAGATCGGGCAAAGGTGGCCTGAAGCTGTGATGCATAGTTGGGGAAGTTATTTTCGTCCCCGTTCCTAAGTTTGTAAGTTTTGAGGAGTTTAGAGTTGGAGACAATACCAATAACAAGAGAGGGCTATGAAGCCCTGAAGAAAGAAATAGAAAAGATAAAAAAGATAGATCGGCCCATGAACATAAAGGCAATTGAAGAGGCCCGTGCGCATGGAGATCTTAGTGAAAATGCAGAATTTGAAGCAGCCAAAGAGAGGCAGGCATTCATTGAAGGCCGATTGATGGATATAGGGTACAGGTTGGCCAGCGCAGATATAATTGATCCTGATACCCTCCCAAAGGATCGCGCTGTATTCGCCAGCACGGTTGTTCTTGAAAATATTGATACAGGTGAAACATTTGAGTATCAGCTTGTGGGACCAAGTGAGTCTGATATAGAAAAGGGTAGAATATCTATTACTTCGCCGCTTGGAAAAGCAATTATAGGGAAAAAACCGGGAGAAGAGATAATAATGCTGGCTCCAGGTGGAAAAAGATATTATGAACTGCTGGATATATTGTAACGTCTCGGAATTTCTAAAACGCATTGAAATTCCTGAAATTTTAGTCGAGTCGTCGAGTTGTAAAGGCTCTTGAACCACTCGAGCAATCGAACTATTCGACCAATTAGTTTATAATGGAGGTTTTACTTTGGCACGTATTACAATTGAGGACTGCCTGAGACGCGTATCAAACCGTTTCTTGCTATGTAACATGACGGTTAAACGTGTAAGACAGGTCCGTGATGGCTCTGAATACTTAGTAAGTTCAGCAAAAAATGAAGATATCGTTGTTTCGCTGAGAGAAATTGCTGCAGGTAAGATAATTTTAAAGGAAAAAGAAAAAGAAGAAAAAAAAGAAAATAATTAAGAAAGCTTCTTGTTTTGCCAAGACACAGTTATACATATAAGGCGCTGAACAGAGCTGCCGGCAAAGCCATGCACCGTTATAATATGATATCAGAAGGAGATCGAATAGCGGTAGGGCTATCGGGCGGGAAAGACAGCCTGGCAATGATGTGGATTTTAAAAGAACGTCAGCACCGCATACCGGTGAATTACGAGCTGTTTGCTGTTTACATTGATCCGGGATTTAAGGGAGACTTCAGCCGGCAGCTTGAAAAATATTGTCGTAAAACCGGTTTTAATCTTAGAATTGATCATACCGATCATGGAGTTTTGGCGCACAGCACAGAAAATCGTGAGAATCCCTGCTTTTTGTGCTCAAGGCTTCGCAGAAAACGGCTTTTTGAAATTACAGAAGAACTGGGGTGCAATAAACTTGCATTAGGGCACAACAAAGATGATATTATTGAGACCCTTTTTTTGAATATGTGCTATGCAGGAGAAATAAGCACAATGGTTCCTTCCCAGCCTTTTTTCCAGGGAAGATTTAAAATAATCAGGCCCATGGCCTTTGTAGATGAAGATACGATTAAACGCTTTATGGTCGAAGAGAAACTTCCGGTTTTTGTCAATCCATGTCCAAGCGCAAAGACTTCAAAGCGGCAGGAAATAAAAGCTCTTCTGGAGCGCCTATACAGCAGCAATAAAAAAATTAAGGGTAATATATTTCATGCCATGAGCCATGTAAAAACAGAGTATATGCTTGAAGCATGAAAGATACCCAGAATCAGAGAGATTACCGCAACATAACAATAGACAAGGTAGGAATAAAGAATCTTCGATATCCCATAACTGTTCTTGATCGCAGAAACGGTTGTCAGAATACAGTTGCTACGATAAATATGTATGTTGATTTGCCCCACGAATACAAGGGCACGCATATGAGCCGTTTTGTGGAAATTCTCAACCTTTTGCGTCCGG
>DAOUSD010000230.1 GCA_030627405.1 Deltaproteobacteria bacterium | reverse complement strand
ATACAGGATGAAACATATAGAGAACTTAATCAACAGGTCAATGAGGTAAAGAGGATGTTGAACAGTTTTATCCAAAAGCTAACCGCTAATGGCTAAAAGCTAACCGCACAGGTCGCAATTTTTGGATCATAGTATCTTGCGCCAAAATAAATAAGCCCTGATTTGGAGCTGTATTCCTTGGTGCTAAAGCCATTGATCGTTACCCCTCCGTCTAATGTTGACTGATTATTGGACTCTGCTTAATTTTATATACCAACAAAGGATGCAGAGTCAGTGATAATTCAGATTATGTAATCATGAGCAGGTATTACGCCATGCAGGGTCAGGTAAGCAGCTGGCTGATTTGATTATCGTTTTTCTCCCTCAGTCACCGAAAAAAGAAAAGGCGGTTAAAAAATAAAACCTAAAACGGCCAATATCTATGCCTATAGTTAATAATTACGATGCGACCCCAGATATTCACACAAATCTTTGCCTCATGGGTCAACAGTAGACCTGACCCCATTTCTTTTTGCCTCATGGGTCAACAGTAGACCTGACCCCATTTCTTTCCTCACCCAAGGCCCCAATTCCGACTAATTGAATTTACACCCCACCAAGGAACAAAATAACTGTGAGCAAAGATGCATAACCAGGTACTTCAATACCCCAAATTAGTGTCCGCAGAATAATGAAGCTTCCATATAAAAGAAAGGTCTTTAGCGAGCCCTATATGTGGTTATAAGATTAAGCTACAAGCAATATCCTTAGGTCCATGACATTTGTATTTGTTGGGCCGGTTATTAACAGATCATCCAGTTTTTTAAAAAAATGATACGAATCGTTGTTTTCAAGAAAATAGTAAGGATCTATTCTCATATCTTTGGCTTTTTTAAACGTATTGTTATCAGCTATTGCTCCTGCAGCATCAGTAGGCCCGTCTGTGCCGTCTGTGCCTCCGCTTAAAACAACAATGCTGTCCGTTCCTGCGATGTCTATAGCTGCGGCAAGAGAAAATTCCTGATTTCTGCCGCCAAGACCCTTTCCCTTTAAAGTTACTGTTGTTTCACCGCCTGAAAGTATACATGCCGGAGGAGGCAGGGGGTTGCCGGTTTTGATTATTTCTTTTGCTATTGCTCCATGAACTTTCGCTACTTCTCTGGTTTCACCTTCAATCATGGAAGAGAGCACAATAGTTTTGTATCCCAAGCCTTCAGCGTGTTGCTTTGCGGCTATCATCGCTTCCATATTACTTCCTGTTACAAGATTGTATGTTTTTTCAAAAACAGGGTCCCCGGTTTTTGGAGATTCAGGCACTTTCCCTGAAACGCCGGCTTTGATATGGTTTATAATGTTTTCAGGCAGTTTTTTTATTATATCGTATTTTCCAAAAATTTTTATGCAGTCTATATAGGTAGTCGAATCCGCTACGGTGGGGCCTGATGAAATAACATCAAGATCATCCCCGACTACATCTGAAAGTATAAGCGAAACAAGTGTGGCAGGATGTGCGGCAATCGCAAGCCTTCCGCCTTTTATCATTGAAGTATGCTTTCGTATTGCATTGATTTCATGAATACTTGCACCGCAAGCAAGAAGTTCTTTTATGGTTTCCTGCTTATCCTTTAATGTAAGTCCTTTATAAGGAAGGGGAAGCAGTGCGGATCCTCCCCCTGAAATCAAACATAATACCAGATCATTCTTTTCTGCAGAAAGCGCAAGGTCAAGGATAGCGCCTGCGCCGTTTTGTCCGTTTTTGTCGGGAACAGGATGTCCGGCCTCTATTAATTTGATTCTGTCAAGATGCGCTACATGTTTATATTTAACATTAATAATTCCTTTTGTTATTCTTTTCCCGAGAATGTCTTCCAGGGCTGCGGCCATAGGTGCTGACGCTTTTCCTGCGCCGATTACAAAAAGGTTTTTGTACATTGAAAGATTGTAAACATTGTCTCCAATAAAAAGGCGGTTATCTTCAAGCCGGCAATATTTTTTTATGGCAGCACCCGGCTCAACGGCCTGAAGACCTTTTTGGAAGATGCTTACAGCGTCATTTCTCATTCCGGCAATATGGTTTGATTCTTCTTTCATGATATAATAAAGTTATGGACATATTTTAATAGCTAACTTAAAGTGAAAATATAAGTTTTTCAATGAAAATTGTTAAGCTACTTAATATTTTTGCGGACCTGGTTTTACCTTCGGCCAATCATCAATCATCAATTTCTTGTGAGGAACCATGGAAAATAAAGATCCGTCTTACTTTAAAGGACAGTTTATAGTAGCAATGCCGGCCCTTAATGATCCGAATTTTTTTCAGACTGTAATTTGTATTTCAGAGCATAATTCTGATGGAGCTATAGGCATTGTTGTGAACCGGGTTCATTCCGGTCTCTCCGGAAAAATGATTTTTGATGAACTTAAAATGGATTATATGTCTGAAGCAGAGAATATAAAAATCCACTTGGGCGGACCTGTCCATATAGGCGAAATATTTGTACTGCATGGCCATCCCTTTGAATGGGAGGGCTGCCTTATGGTTACCCCTTATCTGGCTATGAGTAACACCAGAGATATTTTAGACGCAATAGCTATGGGCAGGGGGCCTGAGTCGTATATAATTTCTTTGGGATGTGCCGGCTGGGGGCCGGGACAACTTGAAGCAGAGATTAAGGAGAATGCCTGGCTTACATGTCCTGTTATTGAAGATGTTATTTTTGATATTCCGGTTGATGCAAGGTGGAATGAAACGGTAAGAAAGATGGGTATAGATCTGTTTCTTCTATCAGACACTGCAGGCCATGCCTGATTTTCTGATATAGACTTTCAGATAAATAATTTCACTGTGTTATCAGTCGTCGACGTATAAGTATAATACGCCTTCCTCCTTCTGGCCTTGTGAAATTAATTATCTGAAAGTCTATAAAGTGACAGTTCATAGTAAACACCTTAACCATCTATTTTTTTTGGTTTTGGTTTTGGTTTCTTTTTTTTAAGACAGACCTTGTCTTTCCTTACAAATGCACAGAGTTTAGGATTGTAATACTCTTTACAATTTAATGGATTATATAGCGGACATTCAGGATGTTTTTCTGACATATATCTTTTCCCCCCTTTATATTTTTATTTTATAACATAAAATATTAAATTTTACAACATATTATGGGCTCGCTAAAAAATAACTTGGTAGAAATTGGGGAGAGATAAAATAGAAACTGGAAATTGGGAAGAACAGTACAAAAGCATGAAGGCCAAATTTCTAATTTCAATGTTCCGTGAACGCTTACAATAAAAGTTTCAAAATCTAAACAGGAGGTTTTTAAGATGGGAGCTAATAATACCAGAATTATTGCTGTGGCAAACGAAAAGGGAGGGGTAGGAAAAACAGTAATGGTTATAAATCTTGGAGCAGCTCTTTCCCTTGAAGGGAAAAAAGTTCTTATCGTTGATATGGATCCGCAGTTTAATGCGACTAAAGGGCTTGGCGTTGATGTTAGTGAAGAAATGATGACCACATATGACATCATTAAAGGTAAGTCTGATAACGCATCTGATGCTATTTTAAATACACAATGGAAAGGACTTGATTTGATTCCTTCTCATGTTGATCTCGCAGGTGCGGAAATTGAACTTGTAGATGTGGTCGGAAGGGAAAACATGTTGAAAGAAGCACTTGAAAGCATCAGCAGGGATTATGATTTTATACTTCTTGATACACCTCCAAGTCTTTCGCTTCTTACCGTTAACGTGCTGACCTTTGCAAAAGAAGTCCTTGTGCCGTGCCAGACACAACCTTACGCATATTCCGCCCTTGATGAGCTTTTTGATACTATTTTTGCAATAAAGGAAGAAATTAATCCTGATCTTAACATTACAGGAGTTGTGCCGACTTTTTTTGATAGGAGAACCAGGGTCAGCCGGAGTATAATGGACAAGCTTAAAAATGATGACAGATGTTCGGATTTGCTTTTTGATACGGTTATCAGAATAAACACTACTATTGCAGATAGCGCTGATGCCGGCAAGCCTGTAGTTTTCTACAGAAAAAGCAGCTATGGGTCATCTGATTATATTGAGCTTGCAAAAGAATTGCTCGCACGTAATTAGTTTGACCTGTGCGGTTAGCCATTAGCGGTTAGCCGTTAGCATTGAAAAGGGATGGAAATGAGAGATTTTAGAGAACTTAAAGTATGGGAGAAAGCCCATCGTCTTATATTACAGGTCT
>DAOUSD010000186.1 GCA_030627405.1 Deltaproteobacteria bacterium | reverse complement strand
TTAAGTTCTCTAAAATCTCTCATTTCCATCCCTTTTCAATGCTAACGGCTAAACGCTAATGGCTAACCGCACAGGTTGAATAATTTCACTGTGTTATCAGTCGTCGACGTATAACTAATACGCCTTCCTCCTTCTGGCCTTGTGAAATGAATTATCTGAAAGCCTATAGTTGAGTGGGAAAATGGTTGCTAATTTGCGCCCACCCCTCTCAAGATGGGAATTTGGGTGTGTATTTTTTACTTTTCAATTCCAAGCTTTTCAATGCGGTATCTTAAAGACCGCAGGCCAAGGCCAAGCAAACCTGCTGTTTTGTTTTTGTTGCCATTGCTGCAACCAAGAGCTTTTTCAATATAGGCTCTCTCAATTTCTTCAAGGATGACATCAAGAGAAACGCCCCTTGGAACTTCATCAAGATTAAAACGCTTATTTTTTATTCCTTCAATCCATCTTCGTTTATGAATAGAAAGGGCAAGACTTTCAGGCAGAATAATATTTGTATTTGAGAGAGCTATACTTCGTTCCAGCAGGTTTTCAAGCTCGCGGATATTTCCAGGGAAGTCATATTTTTCTAATAAGTCAATAGCATATGAAGATATCTTGGTAATTTTCTTGCCAATTTCTTTTGAATATTTTTCAAGGAAATGCTGGGCAAGGGCACGAAGGTCGTTTTTTCTTTCCCGGAGCGGCGGCATCTTAATTTCTATTACATTAAGCCGATAGAACAGGTCTTCTCTGAAATTTCCGGCAATAACTTCGTCCTCGAGGCTTTTGTTGGTAGCTGAAATAATCCTTATATCCACCGATATATCCTCGTTTCCACCAACTTCTTTGAATACCCTTTCCTGAATAACTCTGAGCATCTTAACCTGGATAGGAAGACTGAATTCCCCAATTTCATCCAGGAAAACAGTGCCTTTATCAGCAATCTTAAAAAGCCCCTTTTTATCCTGAGTTGCACCTGTAAAAGAGCCTTTCTTATGACCAAAAAGCTCGCTTTCCATTAAAGTTTCAGGAATACCTCCACAGTTTATAACAACAAAGGGCCTATCACAGCGCTTGCTTTGCTCATGTATGGCTTGTGCAATCAATTCCTTGCCGGTTCCGCTTTCACCTGAAATAAGAATATTTGTCTTGGTTTTAGCAACCTGCCTTACCATATCATAGATATGCAGCATACGTGGGCTGTTGCCAACGATTCTGCCGAAATGGAGAGTTTTCTTCAACTCGCTGTCAATGATCTCTTTTTCATGTTCTATTGTTTTAAGGTCAAGGGCATTTTTTATGGTTTGTTTAAGCTCTTCATTATCAAATGGCTTGGGGACATAGTCATAAGCACCATCATTCATGGCTTCAACTGCGGTTTCCGCAGATGCATAGGCGGAAATCATAATTACCACAGTATCTTGACTCTGTTTTTTTGCTGCCCTTAATACGTCGAGTCCACTTATATCGCCCAGCCTTATATCGCAAAGCAAAAGGTCAAAATGTTTTTTATTGATCATCGAGATAGCTGTTTTCCCGTTTTCAGCGCAGGAAACCTTATAGCCTTCTCTGCTTAGCATTACTTCAAGAAATCTACGCATGCTAAGCTCATCATCAACAACCAGTATATGGTGGGATTTGTTTGACATAAGTTCAGGGTTCAAGGTTCAAGGTTACCATTTCATCAAATAAGATTTTGCCGCCGACCATGGTTAGAATTGCTTTGCCTTTCATATCCCAGCCATTGAAAGGAGTGTTCCGGCTGAGCGACTGGAATTTGCCGGAATCAATTTTATATGAAAGGTCTGGATCAATGATAGTAATATCAGCAGGTCTTCCGGTTTTTATACCGATGTCGAGCCCGAGAATTCTTGCCGGATTTATTGACATTTTTTCGACAAGATTTGTTAGCGATATTACACTATTCTGAACCAGTTTCAAGGATAGAGAAACAGAGGTTTCGAGTCCAATAATACCATTAGCCGCCTGGTCGAATTCCACCTCTTTTTCAATATAAGAATGGGGCGCGTGATCAGTCGCTATAACGTCTATAGTGCCATCTGCCAGTCCTTCCAGAATCGCTTCTCTATCCTGGCTGGAGCGCAAGGGAGGATTTATTTTAGCATTAGTATTATACCCTTTTACGGTATCTTCGGTCAGTGTAAAATAATGGGGTGCGGTTTCGGCAGTTACCTTTACTCCTCTTTTCTTTGCATTTCTTATCGCCAGTACCGATTCCTTTGTGCTGACATGCGCAATGTGGACGCAGCTTTCTGTTAGTTCACAAAGAGCTATATCGCGCATAATCATTACGCTTTCAGCAGCATTGGGTATTCCGGCCAGTCCCATGCTTGTTGCGACAGCACCTTCGTTAACTACTCCATTCGCAGCAAGGCCAAGGTCTTCGCAGTGAGAGATAATGGGCAAACTGAATCCCTTTGCATATTCCATAGCCCTTCGCATAAGCTGACTGTTACTCACGGGGTTGCCGTCATCAGAAAGCGCTATCGCCCCTGCTTCTTTTAACTCTCCATATTCACACAGAGATTTTCCATTTAAGCCTTTACTTATTGCAGCAACCGGATAAACCCTGACCGTATCTGCAGCCCCTGCTTTTTTTAATATATATTCGGTTATCTGTCCGTTGTCGTTAACAGGATTTGTGTTCGGCATTGGGCATATTGCGGTAAAACCACCATGGGCAGCCGCCAGACAGCCTGATTTTATTGTTTCTTTATATTCATGACCCGGCTCACGCAGATGAACGTGCATGTCGATAAGGCCTGGAGTAACTATTTTGCCGGAAGCATCAATAACCTCAACCCCTGATCCCTGATCCCTGATCCCTGATCCCTGATCCTTTATTTCAGCTATTTTCCCGTCTTTAATGAGAATATCCACAATTCCGTCCAGGTTTCCGGGATCAATGACCCTTCCGCCTTTAATCAGCATCAGCATTTCGTGTACCTCCTGATACCAGATATAAAAGGGCCATACGGACGGCAACGCCATTTGTTACCTGATCAAGAATTATTGAATACGGGCCATCCACAACTTCATAAGCTATTTCAACTCCACGGTTGACAGGCCCAGGGTGCATTATCAGCACATCGCTTCGTGCGTTTTTCACCCTTTCTTTTGTAAGTCCATAGACTTTTGAGTATTCACGTTCGGTAGGGAACAAAAAGCTTTTTTGTCGTTCCTTTTGTATTCTCAGCATCATTATAACATCAACATCGCATATAGCCTCGTCCACATTATAACAAACTGATGCACCAAGAGATTCTATGCCTTTTGGAATCATGGTCGGAGGGCCTGCGATTACAACCTCGGCACCCATTTTTGTGAAGCCTGTAATATTTGATCTTGCCACTCTGCTGTGTGATATATCTCCAATTATTGCGATTCGCAACCCTGAAATCCGCCCCTTTTTTTCCTTGACCGTCATCAGGTCAAGGAGCGCCTGGGTCGGGTGAGCATGCATTCCATCTCCGGCATTGATAATAGAGGATTTAACCAGGCCTGCAAGCAGGTGGGGAGTACCTGCGGATGAATGCCGCAATACAATGATATCAGGATTCATGGCTTCAAGGTTTCTTGCCGTGTCTGCAAGGGTTTCCCCCTTTACAATACTGCTTGTACTCGCAGCTATTGACAGGCTGTCGGCACTCAGCCTCTTTGCGGCGATATCAAAAGATATGCGTGTGCGTGTACTGGGCTCATAGAAGAATAAAACTACTGTTTTACCTCTTAAAGCAGGAACCTTTTTAATCGGCCTTGTCGAAATTTCTTTCATTTTGTATGCTGTATCCAGAATCAAGTTGATTTCGTCAACAGAAAGGGATTCCATGTCCAGAATATCTTTTTTTGTAAACAGCATGATTTACCTGTTTTATTTTAAAATTTTCCCAATTCTGCCCCACCTGACCCCGAAATTGTCATTATCCCAGGACCAATATATTATAAAAGCCTTTCCCTTAACATCTTTCAGATCCACAAACCCCCAAAATCTGCTGTCATAGCTGTGATCTCGGTTGTCTCCCATTACAAAAATCGAATCTTCAGGTACTGTGACCGGCCCGAAATTATCTCTTGGTTGCATGGCTTTTGGAATTATATGAAGATCTGTATAAATCGCATAGTCTTGTTCAAGACGCTTTTTGTTTACATGGATTTCCTTATTTTTGATCTCAATAACATCTCCAGGGACACCTATTGTTCTCTTAATAAAATCCTTTTTGGGATCCTCCTTGAATTTAAAAACAACGATATCTCCTCGTTGAGGTTTTTTGTATGGAATGATTGTAGTCATGGTAAACGGAAGTTTGACTCCGTAAAGAAATTTGTTTACCAGGATATGATCTCCAATTTGAAGAGTATTTTTCATTGAGCCGGAAGGAATTTTAAAAGCCTGAATTATAAAAGTCCTTACGAATAAGGCGAGTATAATCGCCAGAATTATCGCTTCAATGTTTTCTCTGAGGCTGCTTTTTTTAGGTTTGATTTTTTTTTCCGATGAATTTTTCTGTTTCAAGTTAATATTACGCCTTTCTCTGCAAAGTTTGTTCAATTATTCAATTCGCAGACACGGACAAACAAGTTTGTCCATGCCGCCTGACCGGATTTTCAATCCCTCAATTCGCAATGGGGCGAACACAAGGTTCGCCACCACAGTTTCCTATACGTTTTAATCTAAATTGAGCAATTTTTGGCTCGATCTGCACTGATCTCTTGCGCATCAAGGATTCGCAAAAATCCTCGACATATCCACGGGTATGCCTGCGGTTTTCGCAAACCCTTATGCATCAAGA
>DAOUSD010000287.1 GCA_030627405.1 Deltaproteobacteria bacterium | reverse complement strand
CTTTGGGATTCTATAGACCTGTAGTGTAAGACGATGGGCTTTCTCCCATACTTTAAGTTCTCTAAAATCTCTCATTTCCATCCCTTTTCAATGCTAATGGCTAACCGCACAGGTCGAAATAGTTCATGTTATTTTCGGAGAAATTTGATCAGAATTTTAAGAAAATGTTTGAGTCTTTGCAATGCGTTACGAAAAATACCGATTTATTTGCAGGCTTGAGAATAAGGCAAGCCTTCCATTTTACAAAGGATCAACTTTCAGAGGTGCATTTGGTCTGGCCTTAGCGGCCTACGAATTTTTCAAAGACTACAGCAGCAAAATGATCTATATTCCGATTCCAAAGAATGAATTTATAGTTCCAGTCCCAAAGAAGAGACCCGGCAAGCCTGTAAAACCAGATCTGAGACTGAGCGTCATTGAATATTTAACAGCCTGTGGCCTCTTGCATTAAGTCGGATTGCAATTCCGTTGCGCTCCATTGCAACTGCTTATGCAAAACGTTGAGACTGTAGAATAAGTTCTGTGGGCCTAATTTAGTGGTTTTACATTCAAAACAATTGGTATCCGAGGGCTTGCGAAGGGACTTAGGGCTCGGTTTTGTTCAATCAGATTGATTAAATCTACGGCAAATCGGGGCGCAAATTCTACCAACTTATTTTTGACCGAGTCCTTATTCTACACTGACGGCAGGCATTATCAGCTCACAAATACGGAAATAACATTTTTTCTTGCATTTACGTATTGTATTGTAACGTGAATCAGGTCATGAGGCTTTAAGTTCATACCGCTGGATATAGGCAGATCACATTCAATCATATATTCGGTAAGCAGCACCTGATAATTTTCTTTTCGCCTGGAGAGAACGATAGCTTCTTGTTCCTCTCTGATTTTCTTTTCAAGATATTTCAATAACCAGTACCTGTGACGACTGCGCTGGATCTTTGTTACATAACTCATGGGCTGTTCAAGGCGCTGTATTAAACTTGCTGTTTCTTCCTTTGTGTAAGGCTCTTCTAAGCCGAGAATTCCCCTTAGCTGACGCTGTGTAATCAGGTCAAAATACTTACGTATCGGAGAGGTGGCGGTAACATAGGCACTTAATCCAAGGCCTGAGTGATTCTCTGCTTCAGGGCTCAAAATAAAACGGCTCAAGAATTTTCGCTGCATCCAGTTTTGAAAAAGTGTGCCTTTTTCTTTCCTGTAGAGACGTTCCCTTGGTTCAGCCTGAGACCTGAAGATTGCCGGCATATCATGTTTCAGAAGGTATTCCGCCGTAAGCCAGTTGGCCATGATCATTATTTCTGAAACAAGCATCCTTCCAGGGCTTTCTCTGTTCATTTTTGTAACATTTACTTTGCCATTATCCAACCAGACGTTGATATCAGGCAGAGATATTTGAATTGCGCCCTGCTTTAATCTTTTTTCCCGAAACTTTTTTGCTATATCGTGAAGGATAAGCACTTCGTGATCTTTATTGGCAATCGTATTGACATCATAATAGGTTAGTTGCCTCTTAACCTTAACCAGGCTAGAAACAATTTCGTAATTCATTATTTCAGCCGATTTGCTTAATTTAATTATTATACTTATAGCCGGACGTACTTCCCCCGCTATCAGACTGCATAGATTTTCTGCAAGGCATGAAGGCAGCATCGGTATTTTCCGGTCAGGCATATAAATGGAGCTTCCCCGATTAACAGCCTCTTTGTCTATAATATCTTCTTTTTTAATGAAATGGCCGACATCGGCAATATGAACGCCAAGACGATAATGATCACCTTTGTCTTCAATGGTTATAGCATCATCAAAATCAAGAGTTGATTGTCCGTCTATCGTAATTGCAGAGAGGTCGGTCAGGTCCAGCCTGTCTTTAAAGTCGACAGGGTCTTTATGCCTGTCGAGCAGGTCTGTTGCATTTTTCATGACCTCGCCGGAGAAAACGGTCGGGACTTCATATCTGTGCAATTCAATGTTTTCATTTTTATCCCAGACCCCTATTTTTACAAGCATCTGGAATACTATTTCTATGTTATCTATACCTGCTTTTTTAAGAATTTCTTTGCCGATGGAGTAGTGCGGGCTTTGCTTTTGGAAAAGATAGCAGGATTTAAGAATATCCACGCATTCTATTTTATCATCAGGCAAGTAAGGGTTTTCGATATCGAGCATTTTTTTTAGCCAGGCAGAGCCCTCATCTATAATACTATTTTTTCGTGCGGCTTCTTTTTGTTGGCAGGCAATCTGTTCTACCTGCTCTTCCGAATAAGGGAAAAAACGGTCGCGGTTAAATTTAAAATATGATCTGTTTTTAAAAAATGCCCTTACAACTGCGGATTCATGGTCATAAGTGGTACCATCCGGGAAACAGAATTCAGTCATCGCGGCAAGATCTATCCATTTTTTTTCTGTATTCAGAATTTCCCATAACTCCTTTATATCTATATGATTAATCAGGGCGTTACGTTTGCCGGCTATTTCCTTTAATGCCTCGACCAGCTTATATTTACCCATTGAAAGGTTAAGGTGCGTGTTGCATTTATGTGATAGCCGACCAGGCGACAGCTTGATTTCCCGATTGTTTTCAGTAAGAATCCTAAGCTTCTGTTTTTTTACTTCAAGAATGACCCCGCACATAATTTTCTCGTGGTCGATATATTCTACAATATTTCCTGTTTCCATAATAATAAATCATAACAATCAGGCATGAAAAAGTCAACGTTCCGCCTGAGGTTACAGCAATTTTAATTTTGAAGAATAACATTTCCCTGACACCCTTCAAGGTGGGAATTTAACGAAAGGGTTCACCCTTTTATGGGGGTTAGGGCTGCCCTTTACCCACAAATTAGCTCCACACACTATCGTCACCTTTGAGTGTGAAGCCGTCACGGATCAAAAAAGTTGAAATGATCGCATAGCTTATCCGCCAGTTTAGTTCGGTTTATGTTATCGCTGGTATCGAGTATATTGTTGATTTTTTCGATGGCCTCTGGTTGTGTTAGTGTCCGTTTAATTTGATTTTGAGTTTCCATATCGATAATGTACTCGACATCGAAACAAAAGTCTGGTTATATTTACAGGTAAAGGGCAGGGCTTGCCACATATATCAGCAGGTCGAACAGGTATCATTTTTGATCAGAAACGGAGTCCACTGGATGAAAACTCCTTCCGGAGAACAGGGCGTTAATCCTTTGTTGATATCATTTCTTAGGGTTCGCTCAAAAATAAATTTACATTTTCAGGTGTTGAGGCGTACGCATGGCAAGGCGCGAGGAGGGCGAATAGCAGGCTATTTAACCAACGAGCAACGCAGCCATGCGGGATGGATCGGCG
>DAOUSD010000084.1 GCA_030627405.1 Deltaproteobacteria bacterium | reverse complement strand
TCGAGGAATAATTCATGTAGGAGATGATGTTGAGATAGTAGGTATCCGGCCGACGATGAAGACAGTTTGTACAGGTGTAGAGATGTTCAGGAAGCTGCTTGATGAGGGTCGTGCCGGTGATAATATAGGTCTTTTGATACGAGGTACAAAGCGAGAGGAAGTTGAGCGTGGCCAGGTAGTAGCGATTCCCGGGACGATAACACCTCATACGAAGTTTAAGGCAGAGGTTTACATATTGAGCAAAGAGGAAGGTGGACGACACACACCGTTTTTTGATGGATATCGGCCGCAGTTTTATTTCAGGACGACGGATGTTACAGGTGTATTGAGTTTGCCGGAGGGAATAGAGATGGTGATGCCCGGTGACAATGTAACGATTTCGGCTGAGCTGATAACTCCGATAGCAATGGAGAAGGAGCTCAGGTTTGCAATAAGGGAAGGCGGTCGTACTGTGGGTGCCGGAGTGGTAAGCGAAATAATTGAATAAAGCCTAAATTGCTCAACTCAGGTGAATGGAAAGATAGAAATAATGATTAAAAACACCAAAATAAGGATCAGACTTAAAGCATATGACCATAAGCTTCTTGATCAGTCAGCGCTTGATATTCTTGATACGGCCAATAAGACAGGTGCAAGGGTAGTTGGCCCGATACCACTTCCGACAAGGATCAATAAATACTGCGTGTTACGATCTCCCCACATAGACAAGAAGTCGAGAGAACAGTTTGAAATTAGAACACATAAACGGCTTTTAGATATTTTGGAACCAACCCAGCAGACCGTTGATGCTTTGATGAAACTAGATCTTTCTCCAGGAGTCGACGTAGAAATTAAACTATAACCGTGAACGGCTACCTATAGACTTTCACATCACATAATTCATTTCACAAGGATAAAAGGAAAAATCTGAGCAAGTCGTGCTGAGTTGTACGTCCTCGAGGATTTTGACTGATAACGCAGTGAAATTATTTATTTGAAAGTCTATAATAAAGGAATAAGTAAAAAATATGTGTAATGGATTGCTTGGTAAAAAATTGGGAATGGCAGGTGTTTTTTTACCAGATGGAAAATATATACCGGTTACGGTGATACAGGCTGGTCCATGTATAGTAACTCAGATAAAGACTATTGTTTCTGATGGATATAATGCGCTTCAACTGGGGTTTGGTGAAAAAAAGAGATCTCGAATTAATAAGCCGATGCAGGGGCATTTAAAGAAAAGCGGAGAAAGTTGTTTTGCAATCCTGCGGGAATTTTCTGTGGATGATCCGAGTGAATACACCTCTGGACATACAGTACCCCTTGATTTATTTGAGGTCGGTGAACTTGTTGATGTTTCCGGTACAACTAAAGGGCGTGGTTTTTCAGGGGTCATAAAGAGGCATGGATTCCATGGCGGATCAAAGACACATGGCAGTCATAGCCATAGAGTGCCGGGTTCTATAGGTTGCAGCGCATGGCCTGCTAAAGTTATTAAAGGGAAGAAAATGCCCGGTCATTATGGGAATGAAAGAAACACCGTTAAAAATCTGGAGATAATAGACATAAGGCCTGAGGAAAATTTGATATTGATAAAAGGCGCGGTACCGGGTTCTAAATCAGGACTAATTGAAATTAGAAAAAGGTAACTCTTTAGCCAACAGACCCTGAACCGCTACAAACTTATGTATAGACTTTCAGATAAATAATTTCACTGCGTTATCAGTAGTTAACGTATAAACTAATGTGCCTTCCTCCTTCCGGCCTTGTGAAATTAATTATCTGAAAGTCTATATCTGTATCCTGAATGAGGAGATTATGGCTGTCGTAGATGTTCAAAATATTAATGGAGAGAAAGTTTCACATATTGATCTATCGGACAATATATTCAATGTACCGGTAAAATCGGTTGTCTTGCATGAAGTTGCAACAATGCAGATGGCCTGCAGGCGTTCAGGGACCGCATCTGTTAAGCATCGTAGCGATGTAAAGGGCAGTGGAAGGAAACTATTTCGTCAAAAAGGGACTGGTCGCGCACGTCGCGGCGATATAAAAGCTCCTTTGCTCAGAGGTGGTGGGGTTGTTTTTGGTCCAGACCCAAAGTCTTATTCTTACAATGTGCCCAAAAAGGTAAAAAGCTTGGCGCTTAAGATGGCATTGAGCAGTAAGTTCCAGGGGAATAGTCTGTTTGTTATTGACAGGATTGAACTTGAGCAGATTAAGACAAAGGAATTTTTGAAAGTATTAGATGCGTTAAATATGAAAAATGCGTTGATAATAACTGATAAAAAAAATGAAAACCTGGAACTTTCATCCAGAAACGTACCTGGCGTAAAAGTTTTGAGAAGTGAGGGATTGAATGTATATGACATTCTCAAATATGAAAACCTGGTCCTTCTTGAGTCGGCAATAAAGGCCATTGAAGGGAGGCTGCCCAAATGATTTATTATAATATTGTAAAGAGCCCTCTTGTTACTGAGAAGACAACTATTCAAAAAGAAACTTCCAATCAGGTTTCATTTAAGGTTTCTCGCAAGTCTAACAGGGTTGAAATCAAAAGGGCTATAGAGAATATATTCAATGTCAAGGTTGCTGGTGTGCGCACAATGCAGGTGAAGGGTAAGACCAAGCAGAGAGGTCGTATTATTGGAAAGCGCAAGGACTGGAAAAAAGCAATTGTGACATTAATACCCGGTGAACGTATTGACTTTTTTGAGGGTGTATAGAACAAGCGAGGCTTTATAATGGCGGTAAAAAATGTGAAACCTACATCTCCAGGAAGACGTGCTCAAATATATTCAACGTTTGATGAAATTACCAGCACAAAGCCTGAGAAGAAATTACTTAAGATAATTAAGAAAACAGGCGGGCGTAATGTAAACGGACGCATTACGTGCCGACACCGCGGTGGTGGACATAAGCGGAAATACAGAATTATCGACTTCAAAAGGGATAAAATAGGGATTCCAGCTAAGGTGACATCAATAGAGTATGATCCTAATCGTAGTGCCAGAATAGCTCTTCTGTACTATAGAGATGGCGAAAAAAGGTACATATTGGCTCCGGTGGATCTCGCGGTTGGCAACATTGTAGTTTCAGGGCCTGAGGCAGATATAAAGCCTGGGAATACACTTCCATTAAAAAATATACCGCTTGGGACACATATTCACAATATAGAGTTGCGGCTGGGAAAAGGCGGTCAAATTGTCAGAAGTGCCGGCACATTCGCACAGTTAATGGCAAAGGAAGACAGATATGCTCTGATAAAGCTTCCATCCGGCGAAGTTCGCATGGTGCTTATTAATTGCAAGGCAACCATAGGCAGGCTTGGTAATGTCATCCATGAAAATATCTCTTTGGGAAAAGCGGGCCGGAAGCGTTGGCATGGCAGACGGCCAAGCGTACGGGGTGTTGCGATGAATCCTGTTGACCATCCTATGGGCGGAGGTGAAGGAAAATCTTCAGGAGGAAGGCATCCTTGCTCACCATGGGGTATACCTGCCAAGGGCTATAAAACCCGCAAGAAAGGGAAAAGTGATCGCTATATAGTTAAAAAGCGTTCAAAGAAATAAGGTTGCGAAATAATAGAAGAACTGGTTGCCGGTTAAGGTGAGGATAATTCAACTCTAACTTGCAACTCTTAAACAGGAGAAATTATGCCACGGTCGGTAAAAAAAGGTCCATATATTGATTTAAAATTATTAAACAAAGTCCTGAAAGCCCAAGAGGCACGTAGTAGCAGGGTTATTAAAACATGGTCCAGGCGTTCGACAATTATTCCTGAAATGGTTGGCATTACGATGGCGGTGCACAATGGAAGAAAATTTGTTCCAGTTTTTGTATCAGAAAATATGGTAGGCCACAAGTTGGGTGAATTTTCTCCAACACGGACTTTTTATGGACACTCCGGGGACAAAAAATCAAAATTAAAGAAATAGAAGTAACGTTATAACCTAAGTTGAGCGATTTTTTGCGAAGAAATGTGCCGTGATCTTGATGCGCAAGAGATTGGTGCAGGTCGAGTAAAAAACCGCTCAATTTAGGTATAAGATTAAGGAAATATTTAACAATGGAGATCAAAGCTGTAGCAAGATATGTACGCATTTCTTCTCAGAAAGTTCGTAAAATTATAGGTGCTGTCAAGGGTAAGCCGGTTGAAGCGGGTCTTGATACACTTAAATTTATGCCCCATAAAGCAGCAGCAATCGTGGAGAAAATTGTTCGTAGCGCCGTAGCAAATGCTGATCAGAAATCTGAGATAGACGTAGATTCACTGGTTATTCGTAATGTAATTGCAGATCAGGGTCCTACACTGAAGCGTTTCAAAGCAAGAGCACGCGGTAGAGGTACAAAGATATTAAAAAGGTCTTCACATATCACGGTAGTTTTAGCTGAAAAATCGTCTTAAAAAGGAGGTAATGGCTTGGGCCAGAAAGTAAATCCTATAGGATTGAGATTAGGAATTGTTAAAACGTGGGACTCAAGGTGGTATGCCCGGAAAAAATATTCCGATTATATTTTGGAAGATTATAATATAAGGAAATTTATAAAAAAGAAACTATACCATGCAGGCATATCCAGGATTGAAATTGAAAGATCGTCCAAGCGTGTTAGACTCCGAATTTTTACATCCAGGCCGGGTATTGTTATTGGGAAAAAAGGATCTGAGATATCTCAGCTTAAGAAAGAGTTAGAGAAGATCATTCCTCATGAAGTCCTAATAGATATTCAGGAGGTAAGAAAACCTGAGATTGATGCGCAGCTTGTTGCTGAAAATATTGCTCTTCAGATTGTAAGAAGAGTTGCATTCAGGCGTGCTATGAAACGCGGCATTTCATCGGCTATGAGGTTTGGTGCAAAAGGTGTAAAGATTATATGTTCGGGACGTTTAGGTGGAGCCGAAATGGCCAGGACAGAATGGTATAAAGAAGGCAGGGTCCCATTGCATACTTTAAGGGCGGATATAGATTATGGATTTATTGAGGCAAATACCACATACGGGATTGTTGGTGTAAAAGTATTTATTTTTAAAGGCGAGATTTTGGATAAGAATGCCATAAGTACCGGCTAATAGGAGAAACAAGGACATGCTGAGTCCCAAAAAGGTTAAATTTAGAAAGCAGCAAAGAGGTAGAATGAAAGGTACCTCCAGCCGTGGATGTAAATTGAGTTTTGGTGAATTTGGATTGCAGGCAATGGAATGCGGCGCAATAACATCTAAACAGATTGAGGCTGCCCGTATAGCCATGACCCGGCATGTAAAAAGGGGTGGTAAGCTGTGGATAAGGATATTTCCCGATAAGCCTTTTACAAAGAAACCCGCTGAGGTTAGAATGGGTAAAGGAAAAGGTGCACCTGAAGGATGGTGTGTAATTATTAGACCAGGGAGAATTCTTTATGAAATGGAGGGCGTTGACAAAGAATTAGCAAGGGAGGCATTCCGTCTTGCTTCTCACAAGCTTTCGGTCAGGACGAAATTTATTGAGAGAGGCGATGTATAATGAAGGCAAGTGAGATTAGAGAATTTAGCATGGAAGAAAAGCAAAGAAAACTGGATGATCTTAAAGAGGAGCTGTTTAATTTGAATTTTCAGCATGAAACCGGTCAGCTCGAAAATCCACAAAAAATGAAGCAGACCAGGCGTGGTATAGCAATGATAAGGACTATTTTAAAAGAAGATAAAATAAACAAAACAGATAAAGAAGAATAGATGCTGCTATGAAAAAGCAAGGAATGAGAAGGCAACTATTGGCAACAGTAGTTAGTAATAAGATGGATAAAACCGTGGTTGTTATGGCTGAAAGAATGGTTAAACATAAATTCTATCATAAGTATGTTAGAAGACGTTCTAAGTTTTCATCTCACGACGAAAATAATGCATGCCGGATAGGAGATAAGGTATTAATAACCGAAACAAGACCTCTTAGCAGGTCAAAAAAATGGCGTGTAAGTAAGATAGTTCAAAAAGCTATTTAATGGCTTCGTAAAAAGTCCATCTGCGGCGTTGTGCTTTTCATCTTTCGTTATTGCGACGTACCGTAAGTACAGCATCCTGCGGATGCTGCGATAGCGGTATTTTTAAAGATTCTCACGCCTTGCACATGAACTTTTTTACTTTGCCCTTGATTTGAAGACTTTTTACGAGTTCAGCATTTGATGATATAAGGAAATTAAAGGCGATGATTCAGGCAGAGACGAGATTGACGGTGGCAGATAACTCGGGTGCTAAGGTATTGTACTGCATAAAAGTTCTTGGAGGATCCAGGAGAAGGTATGCAAGTATTGGCGACATCATTGTCGTATCCGTCAAGGAAGCTATACCTAATGCCAAGGTTAAAAAAGGAGAAGTCTTGAAGGCTGTTGTGGTTCGTACAAAAAAGGAAATCAGAAGGCCGGATGGATCATATATAAGATTTGATGATAATTCAGCCGTTTTAATCAGCGCAAATAAAGAACCCATAGGCACCCGTATATTTGGTCCTGTGGCAAGGGAGCTTCGAGCTAAAAGATTTATGAAAATCATTTCGTTAGCACCTGAAGTTTTATAGGATTAATATTGCCCCGGGAGAAGTGGCTTATGATAACAGATAAATGCCTTATAAGGAAAAATGACAAGGTCAAAATTATTGCCGGTAAAGACAAAGGTAAGATAGGCAGTGTTCTTAAAGTAATCCGAAAGAATAACCGGGTGCTTGTAGAAAATATTAATATGGTAAAACACCATGTTAAGCCTAATGTTAAGAACAAACAGGGTGGAATTGTTGAAAAGGAAGCGCCTATCCGCACGTCGAATGTCATGTTGATGTGTAGCAAGTGTCTGTCGTCCGTGCGAATCAAAATACAGATTCTTGAGGATGGCAAAAAAACCCGTATCTGCGGAAAGTGTAGTGAAATTATAGACAACTAAAAAATATAGATTTTCAGATAATTAATTTCACAGG
>DAOUSD010000222.1 GCA_030627405.1 Deltaproteobacteria bacterium | reverse complement strand
GGTCGCCTTCTCTGCTGATACCGCCGTCGAAGGTTAGGTCGAACTCAGCCTGCCTGAACGGTGCGGCGACTTTGTTCTTGACCACGCGAACACGGACACGGTTGGCGATTGCCAGACCGTTGGGATACACTAGTTGCAAATTTTTTATAACAGATAATAAAAAGTTTGCCAAGCAGGTTATATAATCAATTTTTTTCCTGAAGAATTTTGCTTACAGTCTTTATATCTTCCGGACGGTCAACACCTATACTTATATAATTTGTTGTTACAACATGTATGGGAATTCCGTTTTCAAGCAGACGTAGCTGTTCCAGTTTTTCAATGGCCTCAAGACGACTTGGGCCAAGAATAACAAATTGTCTTAAAATCCTCATGCGAAAGGCATACAAACCGATGTGACCATACAGCTCGTCTTTCTTGCCATCGCGGCTTGCAGGCACAGGCGAGCGTGAAAAATATAGAGCCTTATGATCTTTAGCAAAGACTACCTTGACAAGATCGGGATTTTCAGCTTCCTTTGGACTAATTTTTCTTGCAAGAGTTGTAACATTTATATCATATGATTCAAAGGGTTGAACAAGCTCGCTAAGCATAGCAGGGTTAAGTGTGGGTTCGTCTCCCTGTATGTTAACAACAACCGCATCTTCTGGTACGCCTATTATTTCTGCTGCTTCCAGTACGCGGTCGGTTCCGCTTATGTGGTCATTGCGTGTCATAATTACAGGCACGTTCAGCTCTTTTGCCTTTGAGGCTATCCGGTCATCATCTGTTGCTATCACGACTTGAGACAGCTCCGGGCACTTTTTGGCACGCTCATAAACATGCCGGAACATTGGTTTCTCAAGTATCATGGCCAGCGGTTTCCCTTTAAAACGCTTAGAGGCATAACGTGCAGGGATTATGCCATAGAATTTTGGGAGGTTATTCATTTCAGGAAAGTTCCTTGTATTTTTTATTTTACAAAAACCAGCGCTGTCCATTAGAAAAGATAAATATTATTATAACACAGGATTTAAAGGTCTTTTGAATTAGGTGAACTATTACTTTTATTTAGAATTTTTGTTATAATGCTGCATGCTTGGGCTGTACCACCCCGGCGGTTTTTTAGATACATGAGAGCTTTGTTAATCACATCTTCATGTGAAGGCGGCTCCTTTGTATTTTCTATCAGAATATCAGCAATCTGCTTCCAGTTCAAAGCAATACGTACAAGGCCCTGTTTTACTATTTCGTTTCCTATCCAGTAAAAGTTATTCCAGTAGGGGCCTATAACGGGAATAACTCCGCCGGTTAAAGCTTCCAGAAAATTTTGTCCACCTAAAGGCGCAAGACTTCCGCCTACAAAAGCGGCATTGGAATGCCTGTATGCAAAATTCAGCTCACCAAACGTATCCCATAAAATGATTGCGTCAGAAGGAACAAGAGTTTTTGCATTTGATCGCAATATAAAGGGTATTGACAGGCGGATCAAGGTATTTCTCCAGTGTTTTATCCTTTGCAGATGTCTTGGAAACAAACCAATAACTGTATTAGGTTGCCTGCGCCGTATATCAAGGATAACCTTTTCAACTTTTGCTTCCTCTTCGCGTCCTACAGATCCAAGAATTATTAAGTATGTGCCAGGAGCGATAATTTTTTCAATGGGGTCTGCTTTCTGTGGCAAGTTTTCTGTATACCCTAAACGGTCGAATTTTATATTTGGCATAACATTTACGTTTTTAGTACCAAATAATTTGGCAAATCGACCTGCATCATCTTCAGATATGGCAAAAATTTTATCCGGCCTTAGAGCGCGCCACAATGAAGGCCAGACAAGATATCTCTTTAAACTTTTTTCAGCTATTCTTCCATTTATAACAATTGTTGTGCAAGCATATTTTTTTAATGTGTAGAGAAGACCCGGCCAGATTTCAGATTCCAGAAGAACCATTATTTTAGGGCGGACCTGGTTTGCAGCTTTTTTCATAATGGACGGTTTGTCAAAAGGGAAGTACGCTACAAATATATTTATTCCTTTGTGTTCCTTGAGAATATCTATAATTGATCGTTCGAGGATTTCTAAGCCCTGTTTAGTGTTGGTAGTTACTAAAATCCTGGTTGGAAATTCCGGCCTTAAATTTTTTATTAGTTCAACGGCCAGATATGATTCACCAACTGAAGCAGCCTGAATCCACAGTTCCGCTTTTGGTAACTTTTTTTTAAGTATCCTCTGCTCATATCCGTCAGCAAGACGTTTGTTTAATCTAAGTACCGGTATAACTATTTTCCAGGCTGAATCATAAAGCCATAAAAAAACTTTTATTGCTGTTTTGTGAGAAATGGGTTTTTCTCCTTCTTTAAAATAGTTATCCATATCCGTCAGATATAAATAAAATATCACAATGTCAACGCAGCACGGAAAGAACACAGATAGGATTTTCCTTTAAATCCCGTTAATCCTGTCAAAAAAGTCCGCCCGAAGGGCGCTAAGTTCTTAATAAATAATATTACTATAAACTTTCAAAATGCATAAATGAATGGATACAACTCGTTCCAGCCTTTTCAGCAATGTTCGGCTCAATCTCAAAAATTCGCAACCTACTATAATCACAATGCTATGTGTGTCAAATGCTTTGCATTCTTCACTATTACCACAAAATTTCGTTGGATTATCAGAACTGATGTAATTTAAGTAAGTTATATAACCACGTTTATTCTGGGACCAAGTATGTATATTAATTTTTGTGAATCATTCATACTTGGTCCATACGAAGAAAGAGTTATAATCTCAGACCCAAGATAAATTGAACGATTGTAAACTCTACTTTTCCCTGACCCTTGATTTTTTCCACAATCTTTTTTGTTAATTTTTTCACGATATGTTTCCTGATAAAGATAATAAGTATTATTGCCTTGTTTTCGTGTAATAATAGTTCCCATAATTAGCCTCGCTTAGAGCCTATCACTACACTAACTATTTTAAAAAATCCATAAAATCAAATGGTTATAAATGGTTATGGACAGAATTTTGAGTTGCAAAGAAGATTCGGGACTACATCTTGCCGGTTTTGACTGGTGACTTAGCGCCTTAGCCCGACTTTCGCTATTTAAAAAAAACATACCGATATTCAATGGGTTATGGCTACAGGCACTACAGACATCCTTCAAGTTTTGTTTAAGCTAGGTTTTTCTTTATTGGTAAATTTTTATAATCAATTCCTAATCTGTTATAAACGTCTGTATGAACTGCCTCAGGTATTCCTGGTTTTCTTATATTGATGACAGTGCCTTTGGTTGTCGGCAATTGGATCGTTGAATAATTATGTGTGCTGACAAGCCGTCTTATTGTAGCCCATCTTGAATGTTCACCCTTTTGACGCAATGTATGTTCAATTGAATGCAACAGATGATATGCAAGGATAGATATGAAAATATGACCATCCACGCGTTGCTCTTTTTGATGATAGTTCGGCCGTAATCCAAGATAGGATTTTAAATCCCTGAATGCATTTTCTATACGAGTCAGCATTACATAAAGATTCCAAATCTCAGCCTGCTTCAAGCCTTTCCGATTTGTTTTCAAAAGATAATTACCGTCTAATTTTTTCCCCTTGTCCTGTATTTCATCTATTGTACCCCAAGTCAGCTTTGGTTTTTTTAAATGAATATTAATGTTCAAATAGTCGGAGGTATATTTTTGGTTAAACTCAGTTAGTTTTTTCGCGAGAGCAGGAAAGCTGATTTCATTCTTATCTGCTTTGTCTTTCAATTTTTTCAATGAATTACTGAATCGCTTCGCAATCCCTATATCGTCAGGAACCGTATACGAAAATTCCCTGTGTTGATATTTAATTTCGTAATATTTAGCTACTTTACTATGACGCTCCTTAAACTTTCCTATTCTTCGTTCAATGGTAACAGGGTTGTTCTCTCTTCCTTTTTGAATCTGAGTCGATAAATTTGTTAATTCAGTTTCTAATCTTTCTTCTGCTTTGTTGCGCATCGCTGTTTCTTTTGCTTTTCGTCCTTCGCTCTTACACAAAAGATAAACAGCATCATCCACCTCTTTTAAAAAAATCTCTACTTTTGGTTTTCTATCTCTTCCTCCTAATAAACTAAATTGCTGATTGTGAAAATCTTCTGTAAAAATTGATTCTTCATTCGGACGACACATAAGAATATATTTTAAATTGTCATACTTGTTCAAAAGCTTCAAATTATCATCTGAAACCATACCTCTATCAAATATTATTGTCGGCATGGGCTTGTCTTTAAAATCATTTTCTAATGCTATGAGAATTTTATC
>DAOUSD010000272.1 GCA_030627405.1 Deltaproteobacteria bacterium | reverse complement strand
CATAAAGGCTTCGCAAAATTCCTCGACATATCCACGGGTATGCCTGCGGTTTTTGCAAATCCTTATGCATCAAAATCTCAGCACATATCTTCGCAAAAAATCGCTCAACTTAGGTATCAATTATTATTTTTTACTTTTAATTTATGGAAACGCTTTTTCCCTGCCCTTAATAATATTTCCATATTATCAACATCACTATCTGTTATTAAATAATCACATGATTCTATGCGTTTACCATTTATATAACCCCCACCCTGCCCAATTAACCTGCGCGCTGCGCTGCTACTGGTCGTTAATGTAACAGATTGAAACATCTTAAATGCTGGAATTCCTTCCTTTAGATGATTAATATCAATGTCTGAATGAGGAACTGAAGCATCATCAATGGCCGATATACTTCTCGGTATATTACTTGAAGGCAATATTTTTTCAGGGACAGCGCTAACCCCAAAAATATTTGCAGATGCATTATAGGCCTTAATTGCCTCTTCTCTTCCATGAACAAGCCGTGTGACTTCAAAAGCCAAAACAGCTTTAGCGCTGTTCAAATCAGCACCACTTAGTTTTTCAATTTTCTTAATCTCATCCATAGGTAAAAAAGTATAGAGAGCCATGAATCTTGCGACATCCTGATCGTCTGTATTTATCCAGTATTGATAAAATTCGTATGGTGTTGTTCTTGAACTATCAAGCCAAACAGCCCCCTTAGCTGTTTTCCCCATCTTTTCGCCGCTACTGGTTGTAATCAGCGGCAAAATTATACCAAACGTAGTTTCATGTCGCACACGTCGAACAAGGTCGATGCCGGCAACAATATTACCCCATTGATCGCTTCCACCAAGCTGTAGCCTACATCCATATTTATCAAAAAGTTTTAAAAAATCATATGCCTGTAAAAGCATATAATTAAATTCAATAAAATTAAGACCTTCTTCAGCTTCAAGACGCATTTTATAACTCTCCGCCTTTATCATACGATTTACTGAAAAATGTCGTCCAATATCTCTTAAAAATGGAATATATCCTAATTGTGAAAGCCAATCAGCATTGTTCAATAAAATAGCCTTTCCTTCACTAAAGTCTATAAATCTTGAAATTTGCTCTTTAATTCCACATATATTTTCTTCAATGATCTCCGAATCAAGAAGCTGTCTCGTTTCAGTCTTTCCGCTTGGATCTCCGACAAGACCAGTTCCACCACCGACAAGAGCAATCGGACGATACCCGTGTTTCTGCATGTAAGCAAGCGACATTAAGGGAACAAGGCTTCCAACATGCAAGCTGGATGCAGTGGGATCAAAACCGATATAACAGGTTATGTTCTCATTCTCTAAGTATCGACTCAGCTCTTTATCATGGGTTGTATTTTCAATAAATCCTCTTTCATAAAGGATATCGATTATATTATTCATAATGAATAACCTGATTTGTGAATATTTATAAATTGCGTAGGAATGTAACCGTTTACAGTTTACAGTTAACGGTTAAAATTGTATAGTTCATTGAAAAAAGCGTGAACTGTAAACCGGCAACCGTGAACCGTTACTATCAATCATTACAAAAATCCATTTAAAAAAAACTTTAAACCGTAAACGTTTACGAATTCTATTTGTTAGCATATTCTACCGATCTGGTTTCACGTATGACTGTAACTTTGATCTGGCCTGGAAAAGTTAACGATTCTTCAATCTTTTTTGCAATATCTCTGCTAAGAAGAACAGCCTCATCATCTGAAATAATGTTACTTTCGACGATAACTCTGAGTTCCCTTCCCGCTTGAATTGCATAAGTGTTGGAGACACCTTTAAATGAATTGGCTATTATCTCAAGATCTTCCAGCCTTTTAATATAATTTTCCAGCAATTCTTTACGTGCACCCGGTCTTGCACCTGAAAGGCTATCTGCTGCCTGTACTAATAGCGCATATACGGAATTAGGCGGCACATCTTCATGGTGAGCTGCAATAGCATGTACAACATTAGAATTTTCGCCAAATTTTTTGGCGAGTTTAGAACCAATTATTGCATGTGGCCCCTCGACCTCATGATCTATAGCTTTTCCGATATCATGTAATAATCCCATACGTCTTGCTAATTTCAAATTAAGTCCCAATTCCGAAGCCATAATACCGCACAAAAAACCCACTTCTACTGAATGCTGCAGAACATTCTGCGCATAACTTGTACGGAATTTCAATCTTCCTAAATACTTTATTAGCTCGTTATTTATACCATGTACACCCAAATCAAAAACTGCCTGTTCTCCTGCTTCCTTTATTACCAAATCAACTTCCTGGCCAACCTTTTTTACAACATCTTCAATTCTAGCTGGATGTATTCTGCCATCAGATATTAATCTCATCAATGAAAGCCTGGCGACTTCTCGTCTTACAGGATTAAAACCTGAAAGAATAACTGCCTCGGGAGTATCGTCAATAATGAGATCAATGCCTGTAGCCGCTTCAATTGCACGGATATTACGCCCTTCTCTTCCTATTATTCGTCCCTTCATCTCATCGTTTGGCAAGTGTACTACAGAAACTGTCCGTTCAGCTACAAAATCCCCAGCATATCTTTGAATAGCAGTAGCCATTATCTTTTTAGCTCTTTTGTCAGCTTCTTCCTTTGCTTCATTTTCAATCCTCTTGATAAGTTTAGCGCCTTCGTATCGCGCTTCGTTCTCCATCGCCCTTATTAATAGTTCCTTAGCCTGCTCTACAGTTAAACCAGAAATCTTTTCAAGCTGGATTTTCTGCTCTTCGATCAATTCACTATATTTCAGCTTGTTTTGTTCAATATTTTCCTCTCTCTTGCTCAATGCCTTCTCTTTTCGAGCAAAATCTCGTTCTCTCGGCTCAAATTGATCAATTTTACGGTCGATATTTTCCTCTTTTTGTATCAACCTATTCTCTCTTTTTTTCAATTCACTTTTTGTTTCTTTAGTTTCTGCATCAAACTCAGCCTTCATCTTGTAAAGAATATCTTTAGATTCAATTTTTGCTTCTTTTAAAAAAGTTCCTGATTTACGCTTAGCGTCATTTAATATTCGTAAAGCCTCTTCTTCAGCAGACTTAATTTTCTCAAATACCATTTTGCCTTTCATCCAATAAGCAAAGGCAAAACCTACAATAAAGGCAACTAAGCCTGTTAGAACTATATATACATCCATTATAAATCTCCCATAAAAGATTTAGACTTAGGGCTCGGTTAAAAATAACTTGGCATTTTTGCGTCCCAAATTCTACCAAATTATTTTTAACCGAGCCCTTAATACAACAAATAAGATTAGTGGATTCAACAGGTTACAATTCGTTGAAACATGTTCAACTATCGAATCGATAATAAACAATCAAAATATTATCGCGGCTCTAATTTCTCAATAATTATGCTAAGCTGTTAAAAAAATGGGGTGAAAATAGGATAGAATTATTGGAAGAAAAATATAGGGTCAAGGGCTTCCAAATTTAGAGGAACCCCCACCACAGTGCCGTGTGAGAGGTCTTTGAACCAAATTACAAAGGTGGGCGCCTTATAGTTTCTTTAGGCTT
>DAOUSD010000101.1 GCA_030627405.1 Deltaproteobacteria bacterium | reverse complement strand
GGCTTTCTCCCATACTTTAAGTTCTCTAAAATCTCTCATTTCCATCCCTTTTCAATGCTAACGGCTAACCGCTAATGGCTAACCGCACAGGTTGAAAAAATTCGAGCTTTGTGTCTCTTCTTGATAATTTTTGATATAATTGGTGTTGTAGCTGTGAGCTAATATATTTTTATACTAATAGTTTTCGATACTTATCTATCTTCACAATATATATCACGGCTGAACCAAAAGAAAAAAAGGCAGCAAACAGACAAAGAATTTTTACTACTAGAACATTTGAGCAGAATACAGCAGCGGCTATGGTTGCTATTTGAAAAACAATCATCAACTTACCGAAAATATGTACCACAACCGTATACTTTCTGTTGGAAAGGAATATGAAAAATGACCACACAATCAAAACGCCAACATCTCTACACACCAAAGATGCTGTTATCCAGATAGGCAGATTATAAGTAATTGATATCATAATTAGCGAAGTGTCCAAGAATATTTTATCAGCTATGGGATCAAAAAAGGTTCCCATAGTTGATTCGCTACCCCATCTTTTTGCAATAAAACCATCCAGCCAATCAGTTATACCAACGAAAAGTAAAATGATTTTTAACCAAATACTAAGGTCGGGATAATATTTTACATAATATATGCAAACAGCAAAGGCAGGAGTTAATATAATTCTCGTTAAAGTCAATATGTGCGCAGTTAAATTATATATGTTCATTAAACAAATCCAAATAGAATGTTATTTTAGCTCGAAACAAGTCTGATTCTTAAATGGCTCTTAGAAATTTCATATATGTTAATACCAAATGATTCAAAATTCTTCAACATCAAGGCATCTGCAAGCTCCTTGGCGTTTCCCTGAAAATTCACAACTATGGTCGCCTCATCAGCTTTCATTTCGCTTGTCTGTTGTGAATCAATACCAGGTATTTCGTCCAATTCAGCGCGAAAAATGACAAAGTTTGATAAAGCTCTAGTGCCCTCAACAATGATCACAAGAGTTGCAATGCTCTTTTTAACCTTTTCATGCCATTCCCGGGCTATCTGTGAAGCCAGGTCGCTGCCTGCAAGATATCCTGCATTAGAAAGAGCATCCCTTCCACCGGCAATATTATCTTTATTAACTGATACTGCTGTCTGGGTGGTAGAAGCAATTTCTTCGCCTGTGTCTGTTCTTAAGGCACGAGCAAGGATAGTGCCTTTAAATGATTTTATATCTTCCCCCATAGTGTTTGGGGCTATATATGCTTTAGAATTTCCTACTATTACCACATCTGCCTGCAAAATAGCTCCCAGGCTCACAGCATCCTGATTGCTAAGATCAGCCTTGTCTTTTAAAGTTTCAAATTCTTCATTTATTACTAAACTCTTTTGATCAATTGCAGAGAACCCATTTTTTAACATCTTCTCGGTCATGGCAATCTCTGTATAACCTTTAACAAAAGTTAAATCTTTCGACCACCAGTAACGTGGCGAGATGTCGATAATATTTTGCTCTGCAATAAAAAAAAGAATCTTAGGTAAGGTTTTTTTGCAAACTTTTATGTTTACACTTATTAATTCTTCCTTGATTGCATCGATTGAAACTGTTGCTTGAACAAGCACTCTGTATTTATTGCCGGATGCCGATTCTGTGAGAACTTTGTAATATTTAACAAAGTCTGAAGTGTTATCATAGAGAATTTCATTTAATATTTTAAAACTCTGTATCATTGACTCAAGGGGTAAAAGATCTGCAACAGTGAGAGCAACCGCAGAAACCAGGCTGTTTTTAATCGCCAGATCCCTTGCTTTTGCAACATTTCCGCCATAAATTGTACCTGTTCCTATTACCTTAATTATTTTTTCCGAAGCATCTTCCTCAGCACTAACAATAGCTGATAAGTTTACAGCAACGGCAAGTATAAAAACCATAAGAAACGATTTTTTAATTAATGAAAAAAAATACATTTATTAAGCCTTACGAATCAGAGCGTAATCCGCTATATTTAAAAGTAACTCTTTTGTTTCAGAAGATTTAAAGAACAAAATAGACCTTTTTGCCTTTTCAATATGTTCTGATGCAAGTCTTTTTGTATATTCAAGCCCTTCACATTTTTCTATTAATCCTATCAATATTTCAAAATTATTAAAAGAAAAATTTTTATCAGTAATTATTTTTTCCATAATAATTCTATCTTCAGAATTAACTTTTTTTAAAGAATATATTACAGGAAGCGTTAGTTTCCCTTCTTTCAGGTCTGTTCCGATCTCTTTCCCAAGAATGCTTGTATCCGATGTATAGTCAAGCAAATCATCCGCCATCTGAAAAGCAATCCCCAGATTAAAGCCGTATTCTGAAAGGGCTTTTTCCTCTCTTTCCGAAGCAGTTGCAATGAGGGCGCCTGTCCAACATGCTCCCTGCATGAGCACAGCGGTCTTGCGCCTGATTATCTCCATATACTCATCTTCGGTCAGGTCTAAACTTCCTATTCTATTTAACTGGTGTATTTCTCCCTGGGACATATCCTCGGTAATTTTTGCAATAATTTTAATTACCCTGGGAAGCCCCGTTTCAGCCACAATTGAGAGTGAACGCCCTAAAAGGAAATCTCCTGTCAGAACTGCAACAGGATTTCCCCATATTGAATGCGCTACAGGCTTTCCTCGCCGCAGAGTCGCTCCATCAACAAGATCGTCATGCAGCAAGGTGGCGGCATGCAAATATTCAAAAATTGTGGAATAAGTTTTATCCATGTCTCCTTTATAACCACAAATTCTTGCCGAAAGAATCATCAGCAAAGGTCTCAATCTTTTGCCTCCTGAAAATAATATATGACTTGCCACTTCTGCAACCAGATCAAGATACGGACTTAAATTCTGTTTAAGTGCGTGTTCAATTTCCGCAAGATCTTCACTTGCCATGGAAAGTATTTTATTTTTCAGGTCGCTCATACTGTTTTTCCAGCCAGATCATATTCCAAAGCGTCTGTAATCTTTATGCCGGCAAATCTGCCCGGCTGCACCCGATTTGAATTAATATATGTAATTCCATCTACTTCCGGAGCCTGAAAATATGTTCGGCCGATAAATAGATTGTTTTCTGATTTTTCTTCCACCAGAACTTTCAGAACTCTTCCTATGTATTTTTGGTTATTTTTCAAAGAGATATCTGCCTGGAGAGACATTAGCCGGTCATGTCTTTTTTTTGCCGTGTTTTTCGAAACATGGTTGGAAAGCCTGTGAGATTGCAGATCTTCGGAATCAGAATATAAAAAAACACCTAGATGATCGAAACAAATATCTTCTGCAAAATCAAACAACTCTTGAAAGTCCTTGTCTGTTTCTCCAGGGAAGCCCACTATAGCTGTTGTTCGCAGTGCACAATCAGGTGCTGTTTTTCTGATCTTTTCAAACAGCCTGTATAAGTCATCACGTGTATATTTTCGACGCATTCTTTTTAAAACAGAACTACTGACATGCTGCATAGGAATGTCAAAATAAGTGCAAATATTATCGTATGTCGCAATGGTTTTTATAATTGATTCATCTATGCTTTCCGGATGTCCATACATAAGTCTTATCCACACATCCTCAGATATATCTGCAATACTTTCAAGCAGCCCGCTTAAATCAACGGACATATTCAGGTCTTTACCATAGCTCGTTGTATCCTGGGCAACGACTATCAGCTCTTTTACGCCGGACAGAATGAGCGAACGCGCTTCTGAGATAATATCTTCATGATTGCGGCTTCTGTATTTCCCCCGCAGCCTGGGAATAATACAATATGTACAATGCCTGCTGCAACCTTCCGCAATTTTGATATATGCAATATGGGATGAACTTCGAACCCTGTGCGCATCTCTATCCTGCATTGTCAATAAATTGGGATCAGGGAGAAGACATTTTGGAAAATCTGAAGAACCATTGACTGCATGGACAATTCTATCAAAAGCACCTGTACCCAGGAAGATATCAACCTCCGGCAGGGCATGTACTATTTTTTTTCTGAAACGTTCGGGAAGGCATCCTGTAACGACAAGACGTCGACAAGTTCCGGTTTCTTTAAACTTTGCCAGCTCAAGGATGGTATCTATTGATTCATTGACTGCCGGTTCAATAAAGCTACAGGTATTAACAATAATTATCTCCGCTTCAGCGGGATCATTTGTAAGGATCCAACCTGCGTTAACAAGACGCCCCAGCATAATCTCACTATCAATAAGATTTTTAGTGCAACCTAAACTTACCAAATGCAGCTTCATTTAAAACACGACGGGGAAAAAAGTAAAGGGCTTCCTGACTTAGTAGGCAGCCCTTGGTTGATATGAACTAACCAGAATTTCTCATGAACAACTCATACAATGATACCTAAGAAATTGCTTTAATGTAAATTATCAATAGCTTTGCTTTAAGAGATGTTCAACACCTTTTAAAATGCATATCCTACCGCAAGGGCAGCAAATATTTGCTCGCTCTCAATCTCTTGATCAATTGTTGCTGTCCATTCGCCATAAGTATATTGTTTTTGTTTGCCATCTGTTTCAATCATCATATAATCCAACTGAAGTGTTAAGAACCAATGTGTTAGAAAATCATAACGTCCCTCCAAAGAAAGCAAGATAGCATCTCCATCGCAATCTCCCTCGGAAATTTTGGAACGTAGGATATGGTTATCTTCATCTGTTACATTGACGAGTGGAGAATAACCAAGGCTCGCTTCAACACTAAACTTATCTTTAATTTTAAATTGTGTTCCAATTTCCATATAAGGGATATTATATGTAACTTCATATTCTAAAACCTTCCCAGATACATAATCATGTCCTATATCGTAGCCATAATAATCATTCAACGATGGATACCATTGATCTAAGTTGCTAATTTCGTAGTCAAAGTTCTGGCGAAGATATCCAAGTCCTGCAATAAATGACCAGTTTGACTTTTTATAAAACCTGTATCGAAGGTTGATGTCCGTTATTAGAGCTTCGAGGTCAGCGTCGCTCTCCGAGTAAATATCTAAAGAATCTGGATCATCAAAGAAAATCCCCCAGTCTGAGTCCTTCATTTTCCCAGCATCACTATTAATGTTCTTTTTTACATTTGCGCTTAGTTTCCATTTCTCTGCGAACTCTAAACTACCTCCCACCGAAAGCATATATACGTCCAAAGGGAACTCCAGTTCGCTTAAAGGAAAATGTATCTCACTGCTGCCCGACGGAGTGTCAACCGTACCTCCAATCTGGTACGTAGTGTCTCCACTCAACATTCCATGTCCCAACGTAAGATCAAGCTTGGGTCTTTCAGCATAAGCAGGCACTCCTACGCCTCCAATAACAAAAGCACACAATAAAGCATAAACTAACTTTTTCATCTTATGTTACCTCCTACAATAGGTTTAAGGTATTGAATAGTTTCTCGAGATTTCAAAAATAAGTAAAACTTCGCCATACAGTGAAGGACTACAGCTTTATGGTTTGCGCCTTGAGCCTGTGTCAAACTAAACTTGTGCAATACCGACTAAAGCTAACTAGCAGCTTTTATTTTTTTTATCTCTTCCGTGATTAAAGGAATATATTCAAATAAATCGCCGACAATTCCGTAATCAGCCTTTGAAAATATAGGCGCTTCAGCATCCTTGTTTACAGCAACAATAACTTTTGATGTGGACATGCCTGCAAGATGCTGTATGGCCCCGGATATTCCACAGGCAACATAAAGATTGGGTGAAACAACCTTGCCTGTTTGTCCAACCTGGTCTGAAGCAGCTCGCCATCCCTCATCAACTGCAGATCGCGATGCACCCACAGCACCACCCAGCAATTCCGCCAATTCTTCTATCGCAGAAAAATCAGCTCCTCCCATTCCTCTGCCGCCCGATATAACTACATCCGCTTCTGTGAGCTCAACCTTGCCTGTATCCAATTCCTTTTCAACAAATATCAGATCGGTTTTACCCACATCTATATCGAGTTTCTCTATTTCTCCGGCTCCGGAAGATTCAACAATGCTCATTGCATTCGGCCGAACAGCAACAATCTGCGGCTTTCCCTCCAGTGCCGAATCAGCCAGGATTTTCCCCCCGTACATTGGGCGTGTAGCAATAATATTTCCATTCTCAATGCGAACCGCTATACAATCCATTGCCAGCGGAGCATTAAGACGTGCGGATAGACGTGCCGACAAGTCTTTGCCTTGAGAAGATGCCCCCAGAATCAGTACAGACGGATTTTCTTTGTTTACGATATCGGCAACAACATTAGTATATGCATCGGTCATATATTCACTTAAAGCCTGGTTATCGACAACAATTATTCTGTCTGCTCCATATTTTTCGGGTTCGTTGGAAATATTTTCTATGCCTGATCCGAGCACAACGGCTGTGAGACCACAACCCAGGCTTTCAGCTATGCGTTTGCCCTCACTTAAAGCCTCGTAGGTAACCCTTCGGAAAAGGCCTTCTGATTGTTCGGTTATTGCAATTACTCCATTTGACATATTTATCTCCCTTATAAGTATTTAACCGGTATAAGGGCTCGGTAAAAAATAACTTGGCATTTTTGCATCCCGACTTCACCATATCTTTAACCGATCTTCAATCGCAAAAGT
>DAOUSD010000161.1 GCA_030627405.1 Deltaproteobacteria bacterium | reverse complement strand
TTTTACCGATAAAAGAAAGCTTTTCATTTCGTATTACTATAAGAGTGCGGGGAACACCCCCGCACTCCCGTTTTAATATTAAATTTTATTTAATTTTCAACATACAAGGTATAAAGGAGTGAGAGATGTACGACACAGCGGATGAACTCCTCAGAGAAATAATGGCTGGCGAGGATTCACTTCTTGACTGGAAGGAAGTGGTATTCAAGGGGAATCAGGCGCGTTTTGTAGCCAAAGGCCCTGATTCAGGAAACAGGGCAACAGTTGAGATGGCAAAGGATTTGTGCTGCTTTGCGAATACCGAAGGCGGCGTTATCGTTTTCGGTGTGCGGAAGGACCGTGAGCGTATCGGAATTTCCGAGGAACAGATGGAAGATTTTCAGCAATTCATTGTCAATGTTGCGCAGAACAACATAGAACCTCCCATGGGTCACCTTCTCTTATTTGATCGAGTATTGCTGCCAGACACATCAGGAACGCTACGGTTGTGCTTAAAGCTGGAAATCAAGAAGGCGTTTTACAGCGTCCACGCACCCAAAGGGCGAAGACCATACTGGCGGATTGCCGATCACTGTCACGAAATGACCCTTGAGCAGCAGGCCAGGGCTTTCGAGCGCCGGGGGATGATGGCTCCTTTTGAGGAGCGGCCGGTTTTTTCCGCAAAGATGGAAAATCTGGAGTCGGAGCGGTTCAACGCCTACTATGAAGTTAGATATGACATGCAGATGGAGGCGGCTGGAGTAACGTATGACAGATTGCTTCAAAATCTGAAGTTGGCCGCCCAGGATGAGAGCGGCGCTCTTCATCCGACAGGTCTTGGCGTGCTCCTCTTCGCATCACGTCCGGAACAGTGGGTTTCCGGCGCTTATGTAGACATTGTTGCCTACGAGGGAGAAAATGCCGATGCCGACAAACAACGAGATGCCAAGATAATCCGGGGCACCGTGGTGGAGCAGATCGAGCGTACCATGGAGTATCTGAGAGTATCTCCATTGGTTCCTGTTGCCGCCATCAAAGATGAGCGGGGACGTCTGGACCAGCCGGGCTATTCTCTGCGCGCGTTGCAGGAAGCTGTTGTCAACGCCATTGTCCATCGCGATTACAGCATTCAGGGTGCCCAGGTGAGGATTTTTCTGTTTGCCGACAGGATCGAAGTCACCAATCCGGGCAAACTCCATAACACACTGTCTCCCGCCGACCTTTTTGCCGGCTGTCAACCGGTACGGCGAAATCAGATGCTGGCAGGGTTCCTGCGGGATTATAACAGCCCTTTAACCGGACGATCCTATATGGAAGGACGAGGAGAAGGTTTTCTGACCATGGTGCGAGAATGCGAACGACTATCCAGTCGCCGGCCTACACTCGAAATTATTGGCGATAGTGTAAAACTGACAATTTGGGCGGCCACATCAAATACCGAAAAATAAAGGATAAGATGAGCGTTTATTCAAGCTGGATAAGATTCGCATCGAGTTTTTTTCTGAACCAATCCAGGCTCGCTTATAAGGCTATTGAAGAGGCGTGAGAGCTTTTCTGTAACAATCCTTTAAACGCCCTCGCCAAAGAATTGGAAAACGGCTCCTCTCCAATCAATATATCCCATGCAAACCTGGTCAATATTCTTTTTTCAGGAGCAAGTTCTTTCTCCCTTATAAATTTACGCAAAAGAAAGTCGGATATGCTTGTAGAAGGAAGAAGAAAGCTGTCTGTCAGCATATAAATTGTCTTTCCGATTAAGTTCTGAAAACAGAGAATCTTTTTCAATTTTGCGAAATAAAGCCTTTCAAGACCCTCTTTATGAAAACCCCTTTCTTTAATAGCTTTTGCCAGAAATTCCGCTGCCCATAGATTGGTATAAAGTCCGCCGTTAATTAACAGCGCTCCAAATACATGCCCTCCAAGACATGCTATACCATCTGATACGGCATTTTTTGCTGAAGTGACAGGTATATTAAGGCTGCATGCGCTGCCTTCAATTATACGCGTTTTCCAATGCTCAGGCAGGCATCTCTGTATATCGGGATTCTTATCAATATACTCATATAAAACCGGCAATGAAGCGCCTTTCCCTAAAGCCATGACCGTGAGCGTATCACACCTTGGTATCAAATCTACTGTATGGATTTCCCCGCCGCCAACAAAAAATTTATGGAGCGTCTGATACCTGGGAAGCCATTTTCCTCTTTTAAGAGAAACATCAAAAATAGCTCCGGGCCATGTTTTTGGAGGCCTGTATCCGATTTTTTTCGATAGTTTTTTCTTTATCTTAGATGGCAGTGTAGTAAAAACAACCCCGTTAATGTCTATCTGATGTTTGTTCCCGTCATAATCATCACACAGGATTGTAAAATTTCCGTTCGAGTCCTGGCGCTGAGGGAAATAAATATCATTCACTCTGAAAGGAAGAAAATGTATTCTTTCATACTTGGAGATATAACTCTGGATATGCTGATATATACTTGGAATTAACCGGCCATTCCTCTGAACAGGATTGCGGTTTATTATACAGATCTTGCGCCCAAGCGGGTCGGAAGTCTCGACACTGTTAGAACCTTTATGAAATGTTATTGTATCAATTTTATGCACAACGATTGAAGGATCAACGAGCGGGATACCGTATGAACCGGCCCAGCCTTGATAAACAAACCCTGACGTACGGCTGGTGCGTGCTTCTCCCCTTTCATCAAATCTTGGGTCAAACATGTATATATCCGGATAGTCAGGCCAGTTCTGGACAATATATGAGGTTAAAAAAAGGCCGCCTATCCCGCCACCTATTATTCCTATCTTTTCTATGGCAAGTGATGAACTCATTCAACTACCCACACAGTGCAGTCTTTCGTATTTTGAACGATTTTGTTTGATACGCTTCCAAACAAAAGCTGATTTGCTCTTGAAACACCTCGTCGCCCTACTACAACAGTACCATAGCCTGCCTCTATTATTTCATTCAATATGTCGTTACCCATACCGGCCTTTTTTTGTCGGATCTCAACATTGATCGACTTTTCAGGGATACCTGCCTTTATCAAAATTGATCGCGCGATATCCATCATCTCCTTTATTCCACTTTCGTCTTTGATTGATTCATCGGTTTTAATATGAAAAAGGGTAATGGTAACATCAGTGCGGTTCGTCAATATATCTGCCGCATAAGCAGCCGCTATGGTGGCATTTTCAGATCCATCCATTGCAATCAAAATCTTCTTGCGAGGATTATGGACTTCTTTTATCATGGTTTTACGCTTAATCAATTTTGACTTGCCCCATTGAGCACAGAGAGCAGGCCGATCCGATACCACAAGTTGGAAACAAGCCCCGCAGTTTTTACATGGTACTATGTCTTCATCTTTACCTTCATATGCCTTCTTTGGCCACTTGGGATCTACAAACAAAGGGCGGGCAAGACCGATAAAATCCGCCTTTTTTTCACGAAGAATCTCTTCGGCTAACTGTGGGGCAGTAATACGGCCGGTAGTAATTACAGGCACATCAACCATTTCTTTTATATTTCCGGCAAGATAAACCATATAACCAAGCTCATGTGACTTCTCTTTGATTTCAGGTACGGAAAAAGATTCATAGGTTCCGCCTGTTACAGAAAGATAAGCAATATGAAGTGCGGAAAGTCTTTGAGCAAAAATTTTTGCTTCATTCAATGAAAATCCTTCTTCTATCCATTCCTCAGCAAGAAACCTGTATCCAACAGGAAAATCATTCCCTACAGCATCCTTTACAGCCCGTACTAACTCTAAAGGAAAACGCATACGGTTCTCCAGATTACCGCCGTATTGATCTTTTCGGTTGTTTATTCTGGGAGATAAAAACTGAACAGGCAGATATCCGGTTGCGCCATGAATTTCTACCATATCAAAACCTGCTTTTTTTGCACGTACAGCCGCCTGAGCATAGGCTGAGACTATGTACTTAATATCATCTTCAGTCATTTTCTTTGGTCTTTTAGGGTGTTGTTGTATAGCTTCTGACAACACAGCCAACTGCTGCTGAAAATCAAGTGATTTAAGAGCTGTTTTATACAGTCCTCCTAAATCTAAATCGCTCAGGGAAACAGAGGAAGGAGAAAATGTCTTTCTTCCCTGTGCAAAATGTCCTCCATGATTAATCTGGAGTACTGCCGCTACATCCTCTTTTTTTATAATATCAGCAAGCCTGGAAAGACCCGGCAGAAATCTGTCATCATCAACCCTAATGGAATGTTTTGATACAGATCCGCTTTCATCAACAATGGCATTTGCTACTACAATCATGCCTGCCCCGCCCTCTGCAATTTCTTTGTAATGCTCCAGTGTCAACGAGCTGACAGTTCCATCTTTATGGGCATAAGCAGTAAAAAGAGGAGCCATGGTAATTCTATTTTTAAGACTAACTGAATTAATTTTATACGACTCAAAAAGATGTGGGAATTTATTGTGCATTATTATACTCCTTAATCCAAAAGCCTTGAAAAATGGTAACACCCCGTGTCGTTACAATATCTTTATATAACAGGAAACTGTCAGAGTTTAAAGTGTTAATTCGTGGCTGACCGAAAACCCCTTGTTCCGAGTGGTCATTGCAGGGAGTGAGGAACGAACGACGATGCAATCCCCTTATTCGCCGGAGATTGAGAACTGCAAGGCATGGCAAAAATCAAGGAAGTGGCCAAAGGAGAACATCTTGACTATTTAACTTGATAATATTAGTTAGATATGCTATTTAGTTTGCAAGAAAATTACGAATAGATGCTTCGGGAGCCCTTCACCATATCATTGCCAAGGGCATTGAAAAAGGACGAATATTCGAGAATAATGCCGACAGGGTCAATTTTTTAGCTCGACTTTTTAGCTCGACCTGGGGATATCCTGAAAAAAAGCGGAACAGTTTGCTATGCTTGAGCCCTGATCCCCAACCATTTTCATATCCTGCTCAGAACCGACACAGTTTCCATCTCCACGATCATGAGACGGCTTTTGACCGTTTATGCCCTTTTTTGGTATAATTGATAAACACTGGCACCTCTCTCAGAACCGATATTGTTTTCATCTATGGCAAGTTCTTTCTTTACGATATCTGTAGCCGTTCACACTAGGGGCGAACCTCTGTGTTCGCCCTCTTTTGAAGATTAAAATTTAAGCCTGACGCAGAAATTGGGAAAATTAGCAGTTTTCGTTCAGGCACTAATTAACATGGAGCAACTTTCAGCTTGAATA
>DAOUSD010000022.1 GCA_030627405.1 Deltaproteobacteria bacterium | reverse complement strand
CTTGTCTATCTCATCAAAAGGCACATAATCAGCCATGCCCTTAAATCCCATATGCTTTGTTATCGCCGCCGTAAGGGTGGTCTTACCATGATCTATATGACCAATGGTCCCTACATTGACATGCGGCTTGGTCCGCTCAAACTTCTTCTTAGCCATATCACCGTCCTCCTAAAATTAACTCAAAGTTTAGGGTTTGAATAATTTATATTAAACTTTGAGCTATAAACAATTTTTCATGACTTCATTACCCTGATTGAGTGAAGGTAGAGGATGCCCCACGTTAAGCTACTACGAAACCTTGGCGACGCAGGAGATGGGGTATCATCGGCTTTCGCTTAATTGGGGTTACCAACGATAATGAGCAAATGCTTTGTTCGCATCAGCCATTTTATGCGTATCTTCCCTTTTCTTGGCAGAAGCGCCTCTGTTATTAGCGGCATCTAATAACTCTCCGGCCAATTTTCTATCCATACTCTTTTCAGGTCTTTTGCGTGCAAAACCTATAATCCATCTAATACCTAAAGCCGTTCGACGGGATGGTCTAATTTCTGTAGGAACCTGATAAGTTGAGCCACCTACACGTCGCGACTTAACTTCAATTAACGGCCGAACATTATCAATTGCCTTTTCAAAAATCTTGACTGGAGGTTCATTTGTCTTTTTTTCAATGATATCAAGTGCATCGTACAACATTCTCTCAGCTATGCTCTTTTTTCCATCCCGCATCATAGATTTTATGAATTTTGATATGAGCTTATTGCTATACTTGGAATCAGGTATAGTTATTCTCTCAGGAACTTCTCTTCTTCTTGGCATATCTTCACCATCATATTAAACTATTTAGGCTTCTTCGCACCGTATTTTGATCTTCCCTGCTTACGGTCCTCGACCCCCAGTGTATCAAGAATACCTCTTACAATATGATACCTTACACCGGGCAAATCCTTTACACGACCTCCGCGAACCAAAACTACCGAATGTTCCTGAAGATTATGCCCAATGCCGGGGATATAAGCTGTAACCTCCGCCCCTGTTGTCAGTCTGACCCTTGCAACTTTACGCAAAGCGGAATTGGGCTTTTTGGGTGTTGAAGTATATACGCGTGTACACACGCCCCTCTTTTGTGGAGCTCCCTTTAGAGCCGGAGTATTGGTCTTCTTTTTAATTCGCTTTCTGCCTTTTCTAACTAACTGGTTAATGGTCGGCATATTCTCCCCTTAAAGGCCTCTATAATATAGTATCCGCAAACGCGCTTCGCATGTTGACAAAAAGGATCTTTTTATCCGCATAGAACAATATTGTCAAGCTTTTTATGTAAAAAAATTAGAGTCTGTCTGAAAATTATCTCCGTAGCAAAAAAGTGCGACCTATGCGATTAGCTTTTAGCCATTAGCGATTAGCTTTTGGATAAAATGGGCTTTCTCCCATACTTTAAGTTCTCTAAAATCTCTCATTTCCACCCATTTTCAATGCTAACGGCTAATGGCTAACCGCACAGATTGCAAATTTGAAGAGAATAGCAAGTCTATTTGACGAAAATCTGCGGAAAGTTGGGATGCAAAAATGCCGGGTTATTTTTGACCGAGCCCTTAAGTCGGGACAACTTCTACATCACTGTATAAAGGCAAACCGGTACCTGCTGGAATAAGTCTACCCATAATAACATTTTCCTTAAGCCCCAAAAGATAATCCTCTTTCCCTGCAATGCTCGCATCTGTGAGGACTTTTGTTGTCTCTTGAAACGAAGCGGCGGAGATAAAACTTTCGGTACTGAGAGAAGCCCTGGTAATTCCCAAAATAAGCGATTCCGCCACAGCAGGTTCGCCACCTTTCTCAATCACCTTCTTGTTAGCATCCTCAAATCTTACTTTATCTACCTGCTCCTCATAAATAAATTCAGTATCACCGGTTTCAAGGATCTTAACACGCCTCATCATCTGCCTTACGATTACCTCAATATGCTTGTCATTTATCCTCACGCCTTGCAAACGGTATACTTCCTGAACTTCATCAACTATATAGCGAGCTAATGCAATATCTCCCTTGATATTCAATATATCCTGAGGTATCGCTGAACCACTAATCATAGATTCGCCCGCCCTTACATAATCTCCTTCATAAACATTTATATGCTTGCCCTGTGGAATCAAATATTCCTTCTTTTCACCAATATCAACAGGAGTAACCGTTATTTTCTGCTTACCTTTTTTTGTTGCCTTAGAAATTGAAACATATCCATCTATTTCACTCAACACAGCTATTTCTTTTGGCTTGCGAACCTCAAAAAGCTCAGCAACTCTTGGAAGACCGCCGGTAATATCCTTGGTCTTGGTAGTTGCACGCGGAAGCTTTGCAATAACGCCGCCGGCATGGACATGATCACCTTCTTCAACAAGCAGAATAGCACCCAATGGAAGCATGTATCGCGCCACCCCCTTTGAGCCTGGAAGTCTGTCTGTTTTTCCATGTTTGTCTTTTATAGAAATTCTTGGACGTTCATCAATACTCTTTGATTCAATTATAGTGCGACTTGACTTTCCAGTTGCAGGGTCAACTTTCTCCTGCATGGTTTTGCCTGATATGATATCCCCAAATTTTACAATTCCATCAACCTCTGTAATAATTGGTGTCGTAAATGGATCCCACGTCGCTAAAAGATCTCCAGCTTTAACTTCTTGACCGTCTTTAACTTCAATGTGAGCGCCATAGATAACGGGAAACCGTTCTCTCTCTCGTCCAGCTTCACCAATAATGGCTAATTCACCGCCACGCCGGTTCATAACAATAAATTCTTTATCAGCATTTTCTACTATATTCAAATCAATAAAACTTACAGTCCCATATACTCGAGCTCTGATATCAGCCTGTTCAACTCTCCGGCTTGCTGTTCCACCAATATGAAATGTACGCATTGTAAGCTGAGTTCCAGGTTCACCAATAGATTGAGCTGCTAAAATGCCGGCAGCCTGGCCTATTTCAACTATTGCGCCATGTGAAAGATCGCGGCCATAGCATCTGGCACAAACACCACGTTTTGTCTTGCATGTAAGAACGGATCTGATTTTGACGATAGTCACACCCGCTTCTTCAATCTTTTCTACAGCCTCCTCATCTATATCTCCTCCAGCTTTTACAAGCACTTCATCTGTGAAGGGATCAAGTATATCTTCCGACGCAACACGTCCTAAAATACGCTCTCCCAAACGCTGGATAATCTCTCCGCCTTCCACAAGAGATTCAACCTCAACGCCCATCATTGTTCCACAGTCCGTTTCCATAATCACACAGTCCTGAGCGACATCAGCAAGTCGCCGGGTAAGATATCCTGAATTCGCTGTCTTTAATGCAGTGTCAGCAAGGCCTTTTCTCGCACCATGGGTCGAAATAAAATATTGAAGCACCGAAAGACCCTCTCTGAAATTAGCAGTTATCGGAGTTTCTATGATTTCTCCTGATGGCTTTGCCATAAGACCACGCATACCCGCAAGCTGGCGCATCTGATCTTTGCTGCCCCTGGAGCCCGAATCCGCCATCATATAAATTGGATTAAAACTTTCTCTTAAAACAGGCTTTTTTTTCTCGTCAAGAACAGGTTTGCCTTCTTTATTAACTACTGGAACCATTTTCATGGCTTCCATCATCTCATCAGCAACATCGTCAGTCGCTTTTGCCCATATATCAACGACTTTATTATATTTTTCACCTTGAGTAATAAGGCCCTCGATATATTGTCTGCTTATCTCAGCAACCTGTTTTTCAGCCCTCTTCAGAATTTCCCATTTTGCAGAAGGAATTATCATGGCATCAATTGAAATAGATAAGCCTCCTTCTGTTGAATATTTGAAGCCGATATCCTTCAATCTGTCGGAAAGTATGACAGTAGCTTTTGGCCCTAGATGCCTGTAAGCATAATCAATAAATTCACGTAGAGCTTTTTTATCCATTACTTTGTTGAGCGAATCAAAAGGTATCTCAGGCTGCTTTTCTACAATTTCAAAAATATGATACGCGTCATCAGAATAAATTATATTACTGGTCTCCCCCTGTTTAAGAGAAAATACTGTATTAACATCTTCATCTTTTGCCTGATATATCCTCTTGAACTCATCCTTTCTAAGCAAACCAAGAACACCTTCATTCTTTTTGCCGAGGCTCTGTGAATATTGACGTACCATGTCAACAAAGCTTGCGCCCTTTTGCAGCTTATCATAAACGGCTTTTGCCTCTTCTTCTGAAGAAACCATGATCTGACGCATTAACACGATGTTATCCTTAGGAAGGATTTCCCAAAGCAGAATGCGTCCAACGGTCGTGTCAAATCTCTTTTTATTAATACGGACAGTAATTTTAGCATGGAGATCAACGGCATCTGCATCGTACGCAGAACGAACTTCTTCCGGACCGGCAAATTTTTTTCCTTCCCCTTTGACTCCTTCGAGCTCTCTTGTCATATAATATATACCAAGGACTATATCCTGGCTAGGTACAATAATTGGACTCCCATTTGCCGGGGAAAGAATATTATTGCTTGAAAGCATTAATATCCTGCACTCTATCTGGGCTTCGACAGAAAGAGGAATATGCACAGCCATTTGATCACCATCAAAGTCAGCATTAAATGCCGTACAAACAAGAGGATGAAGCTGTATGGCTTTGCCTTCAATAAGAATCGGCTCGAATGCCTGAATACCTAAACGATGAAGTGTAGGAGCACGGTTTAACATTACCGGATACTCTTTTACCACTTCATCCAGCGCATCCCAGACATCCGGAGTCCCTTTTTCCACCATCTTCTTGGCGCTTTTTACAGTAGAAACGAGCCCTTTCTGCTCAAGACGATAATAAACAAAAGGCTTGAACAATTCTAGAGCCATTTTCTTCGGCAAACCGCACTGGTGGAGTCTGAGATTCGGTCCAACTGTAATAACGGTACGACCGGAATAATCCACTCTTTTACCAAGAAGATTTTGGCGAAAACGTCCCTGCTTGCCCTTCAATGTATCACTTAACGATTTTAAAGGCCTCTTGTTGGTTCCGGTAATAACTCTGCCATGCCGGCCGTTATCAAAAAGAACGTCAACTGATTCCTGCAACATTCTTTTTTCATTACGAACAATAATATCAGGTGCATTTAAGTCGATAAGACGTTTTAACCGGTTATTACGGTTAATTACTCTACGATACAGATCGTTTAGATCGGATGTGGCGAACCGGCCACCTTCCAGAGGAACCAATGGGCGCAAATCAGGGGGAAGAACAGGAATAACATCCATAATCATCCAAACCGGATTTAATCCGCTACGTCTGAAAGCATCGACTATCTTTAGTCGTTTAGATAGTTTTTGACGCTTTGCAACTGAGCCTGTTGAACCGATATCCTCTCTAAGTTCTTTGTATAAAGTATCAAGATCAATGCTCTCAAGTAATTTCTTAACTGCTTCGGCTCCTATCCCGGCTTCAAACTTATCACCATATACTTCGCGCGCCTCGTAATATTTATCATCTGATAGAAGCTGACCTCGGCTAAGATCGGTATCCTTGGGATCAATTACAATGTAACTGTCAAAATATAATACTTTTTCAATATTTTTTAGAGTTATATCAAGCAAATTGCCAATCTTGCTTGGAAGACTTTTCAAAAACCATATATGGGCGCAAGGTGTAGCGAGTTGTATATGCGCCATCCTTTCCCTTCTGACCTTTGACTGAATAACCTCAACCCCGCATTTTTCACAAATAACTCCCCTGTGCTTCATACGCTTGTACTTACCACAATTGCACTCATAGTCCTTTGTCGGACCAAAAATTTTGGCGCAAAAAAGTCCATCGCGTTCTGGTTTGAAGGTTCGATAGTTGATTGTCTCCGGCTTTTTAATCTCCCCATGCGACCACTTTAGAATCTGCTCAGGTGATGCCAATCCAATCTTTACACCATTATAATGCCTTGGATCCATAGGCTTGGCGAAGAAATCATATAGAGTTTCCATTTTACTCCCTTCCGTAATTTCCGATCGTTAATTCTTCTCCATGAGGATTATATCAAGACCCAAACTCTGCAACTCCTTTGTCAGAACCTTGAAAGACTCGGGTATGCCCGGTTCAAGCTGGTTTTGACCCTTTACAATCTTTTCATACATACGTGTCCTTCCAGCCATATCATCCGACTTTACCGTTATAAACTCTTGCAGAGCATAAGCCGCTCCATAAGCCTCCATAGCCCAAACTTCCATCTCCCCAAGACGCTGACCTCCAAACTGAGCCTTTCCTCCGAGAGGTTGCTGGGTTACAAGTGAATAAGGACCAATTGATCGAGCATGTATCTTATCATCAACAAGATGATGAAGCTTCAACATATACATTGTACCAACCGCAATTTTTTCTTTGAAAGACTCTCCTGTACGCCCGTCATATAACGTAGTCTGTGCGGACACACTAAGCCCTGCTTCAGACAGAAGAGCTTTGATTTCATCCTCCCTGGCTCCATCAAAAACCGGTGTTGCCATGTGAACTCCTTCTCTATAATTATCTGCAAAATCATAAAGCTCTTTATCACCCATTTTATCAATCATGTCCTGAATTGACGAATCATTGAATATCCGCTTCATCTTGTCTCGCAGATCTTTAAACTTTTGCTCTTCAAGCAAAGTCTTAATCTGATCGCCAAGGCCTTTTGCAGCACAACCTAAATGAACTTCCAGAATTTGCCCTACGTTCATCCTCGAAGGCACACCCAAAGGATTAAGAACCATATCAACCGTCGTACCATCTTCAAAATACGGCAGATCTTCCAGCGGAAGAATCCTGGAAACAACGCCCTTATTACCATGACGACCCGCCATTTTATCACCAACTGAAAGCTTACGCTTCATGGCCACATAAACCTTAACCAGCTTAATTACACCCGGAAGAAGATCATCGCCCTTTTCGTATCTGCTCATTTGCCGCTCAAACACCATTCTGCAACGCTCACGTTGTTCCCTGTATTGTCCAAGGATATCATGCACCTTTTCAGTCACTCCGGAATCACTCAGAACAATTCCTTCAAGGTGAGCCACGGGAATCCCGGCAAGAATATTTGAATCAATTTCGCTGTCCTTTACAATCAATACTTTCTTGCCTTTTTTCAAGAGTGATTTGCATTTTTTGCCGACAAGCAACTTCTCTAATTGTTCACGAACAATATCTTCAATTACAAAAAGCTCATCATCCCTATCCTTTTTAAGAGCAGCCATCTCCTCATTTTCAATCAAACGCGCACGATCATCCTTTTCAACACCCCGCCTGGAAAATACTTTTGCATCTATTACAATACCTTCGACACCTGGTGGTACTCTCAAGGAGGTATCTTTTACATCTGCTGCTTTTTCTCCAAAAATGGCTCGCAAAAGCTTTTCTTCAGGAGAAAACTGAGTCTCACCCTTTGGGGTGATTTTCCCTACCAGTATGTCACCGGGGCAAACTTCAGCGCCAAGCCTGATGATTCCACTTTCATCCAGATTTCTTAAAGCTTCTTCTCCAACGTTAGGTATATCCCGTGTGATATCCTCTTTCCCAAGCTTGGTATCTCTGGCTACCACTTCAAATTCTTCAATGTGAATGGACGTATATATCCCGTCCTTGACAAGCCCTTCACTTACGAGGATTGAATCCTCAAAATTATAACCACCCCATGGCATAAAAGCCACAGTTATATTCTTCCCGACAGCGAGTTCCCCTTTATCTGTAGCAGGGCCGTCCGCAATTATATCGCCGGCCTTAACTTTCTGGCCTTTCGTCACAATAGGACGGTGATTAAAGCATGTATTTTGATTTGAACGTATAAATTTTGAAAGCTTGTAAATCGTGACATTCTTTTCAACCTGTTGGCCATTGCCTTCATCCATCATATTATCCGGATCATGGCGCAACACTATACGTAAAGCATCAACATCAACAACAGAACCATCCCTCTTTGCAACTATTGTAACACCTGAATCTTTTGCAACTACTCTTTCAATACCCGTACCTACTAAAGGAGCCTCATTTACTAACAGAGGAACCGCCTGGCGCTGCATGTTTGATCCCATCAACGCTCTATTAGCGTCATCATTTTCTAAAAATGGTATAAGAGAAGCCGAAATACTTACTAACTGGTTAGGAGAAACATCCATAAGTTCGATATCCTCCTTTTGAACCATCATAAACTCACCCGCCACCCGTGATGTTACAAGGGGATTGATATATTCCCCTTTACTATCGACAGGCGCATTAGCCTGAGCAATAGGATGCTCCCTCTCTTCAAAAGCGCTAAGAAACTTGATCTCATCAGTAATAGTTGCATTCTTGATAACGCTGTACGGTGTCTCAATAAATCCAAATTCATTAACTCGCGCATAGGTGCTGAGTGAAACAATAAGGCCGATATTAGGCCCTTCCGGAGTTTCAATAGGACATATACGGCCGTAATGTGATGGATGAACATCCCTAACCTCAAAACCTGCCCTTTCGCGGGTAAGTCCACCCGGTCCAAGAGCGCTGAGCCGTCGTTTATGTGTTGTTTCTGAAAGAGGATTGGATTGGTCCATAAACTGGCTTAACTGACTGGTACCAAAAAATTCTTTAACAACAGCGGAAACCGGTTTTGGATTGACCAGATCATGAGGCATAAGGGCATCAACCTCCTGCAGGCTCATCCGCTCCTTAATGGAGCGCTCCATGCGAACAAGTCCAATTCGATACTGATTCTCGAGGAGCTCACCCACGGCACGCACCCTTCTATTCCCGAGATGATCGATGTCATCAACAGCTCCTTGTGTATCTTTAAGTTTTACAAGAGTTTTTGCTGTTAGAAGTATATCCTCTTTTGTGAGAACAGTTAAATCAATCGGAGCATCGATCCCAAGTCGCAGGTTAATTTTTAAACGCCCCACCTTAGAAAGGTCATAATATGTTGGCCTGAAAAACAGGTTATCAACAAAAGTCTGGGCGACCTCCGGTGTAGCAGGATTCCCAGGTCTGAGTCTTTTGTAAATCTCAATGAGCGCTTCTTCTTTTGTTTCAACTTTGTCCAGTAAAAGTGTCTTGTGAATAGAATGACTGCTGGATATACCATCAATAAAAAGCACATCAAATTCAGTTATGCCCACATCGCTTAACTTTGAAAGTGCCTCATCATCAACTACTTCGTTGGACTTTACAACAGGCTTTTCGCTCTTTGGATCGTTTATTGTATGTGCAAATACTTTACCTAAAATATCTTCAACATTTAAAGGAATTAATTGCATGTCGGCGGATTTCAGCCTGCGGATTGAGGCTTTAGTAAACATACGCCCTTTTTTGACAATAACGTCACCTTTTTCAGGAGCTTTAATATCCCTGCTTGCACGCTGTCCAACAAGAAAATTCTCATTAAATCTCTTATAAAAACGTTTCCTGTTAACAACTATTTTTTCAGTTTCATAGAAATAGTTCAGCAGGTCTTCCGTTGTATATCCTAAAGCCTTGAAAAGAATCGTAACGGGGAACTTTCGTCTTCTATCGATCCTGATATAAACGATATCTTTAGGATCTATTTCCAAATCTATCCATGAGCCTCGCACCGGAATGATTCTGGATGTGTATATAATCTTGCCGCTTGAATGCGTCTTTCCCTTGTCGTGATCGAAAAATACCCCGGATGAGCGGTGGAGCTGACTAACAACAACCCGTTCCGTGCCATTTATTATAAAGGTGCCTTTTTCGGTCATCATGGGAATAGTCCCAAAATAAATTTCCTGTTCCTTTATATCCCGAATATTGGAAACTCCTGTATCTCTATCTAAATCGTACACTACGAGTCTGACCGTGATACGTACAGGTATCTCATATGTCATGCCTCTATGTATACACTCCTCAACGCTGTGCTTAATCTCAGCAAATCTGTATGATACAAACTCAAGGGAAGCACTTCCTGTAAAATCTTTTATCGGAAAAACAGACCCGAATACTGCCTGAAGCCCAATATCCTTACGTTTTTCCGGAGAAATATCCATTTGTAAAAAACGATTAAAGGATTCTCGTTGCATCCCAATAAGATCCGGTATTTCAACAATTTTTCTTATCTTGCTGAAGTTTTTCCTTATACGCTTTGCTGCCAAAGGCTTTTCCGACATGCTATCTCCAATATTAAATTATTACCCAAATTGAACGATTTTTTCGCAAAAAATCGCTCAACTTAGGTATTAGGGAGTTATTTGCCCTTTGTCCGTTGTAGTAATTGTAAGACATGAGCGAGAACTGCTCTTTTTATTTAGTGCCCGAACGAAAACTATTTACCACAACGGACCGCTAATGCGCCGATGATCGAAGACTATCCGTTTTTTATTACTTTAACTCGACCTGGGCTCCAGCTTCCTCAAGCTGGGTTTTTATCTTTTCAGCATCCTCTTTAACTATTCCTTCTTTAACGGGCTTTGGAACATTATCCACTAAAACTTTTGCATCCTTGAGGCCGAGACCGGTAATTGCTCTGACCTCTTTGATAACCTGAATCTTCTTGTCACCAAAAGCTGTAAGGATAACATCATATTCTGTCTTTTCCTCTGCTTCAGCGCCACCGGCTTCACCAGCAGGAGCGGCCGCCATCATTGCAACAGGAGCAGCCGCAGAAACACCGAATTTTTCCTCCATTTCCTTAACCAGTTCAGACAGCTCAAGCACTGACATGTTTGCTATAAACTCAATTACATCTTCTTTGGTAATATCTGCCATTTATCTTTCCTCCAGTTTTTCTTTCAAAATTATCTATACAGTAGGGGCACGGCGCACCGTGCCCCTACTATTTTTTTTATGGCACGCCGTGCCTCTACTATTATTTTTATGCAGCCTCTTTCTGTTCCTTTACTGCATTCAAAACATTCAATAGCTTTTTAGGCATATCACTAAGAGCTATAACAAGGGAAGTTGGGACCCCATTTAATACTGAAAGAAGCTTGCCCAGCAGTACTTCTTGAGAAGGAAGCTCCGACAGGGCCTTGATTGCACTTAGATCCAGCACCTTGCCATCCATTACACCGGCCTTTATTTCAAGTTTTGCATTATCCTTTGCAAACTGCATCAAAACTTTTGCAGGAGCAACCGGATCATCATAACTTACGGCAATTGCGATAGGCCCTTTAAAATTTTCAGCAATCAACGATACATCAGTATCTTCCGACGCTCTAACAAGAAGCGAATTTTTGACCACCTTATATTCAACATCAGCTTCCCTGAGCTTTCTGCGCAATTCATTAATAGTTATTACATTAAGTCCTTTGTAATCAGTAACTATTAAAACTTTGGACTTCGAAAATATTCCACGAAGATCTTCTACAATTTTTTTCTTTTCATCTATTTGCACGAATTTATTACACCCCCTTCCTCAAGCTGTAAAAAACCGGAGGCAACAACGTTAGGCCTCGGCCAAAAATAACTTAGCATTTTTGCATCCCAAATTCTACCAAGTTGTTTTTGACCGAGCCCTTATCTTAAAACCATCTCGGTAGGCCAGCTATGCCGATTAAACACAAAAGTGTGCACCTACGGTCTTTGACAGTAATCTTATTAATTAGAGCCCATTTCAAAATGTCCCATTTTGCCCAATCTCTGCGTCAGGCTCAAATTTTAATCCTCGAAATACTCAATGTATTCCTGTAGTTAAAATTTTGCCTTCCTTGACATTGAACAAACTGAAACCTTCTGAAACTGGTTCATTAGTCAGATTTTTTATTACTCAGGAAACAAATTCAACCAAAATAATCGACTAAAAAACTAATAACCGAGCCTTGCTTTTTGGACAATAAAACCAAGGCTCGTATTCTCGAAAATAATTATGTTGTTATTTCTTTTAGGCTTGCCGTATCTATCTTAATTCCAGGACCCATAGTAGTCGATATGGTGATATTCTTAATATAGGTACCTTTACTGGAAGCAGGCTTGAGGCGTAAAATTGTTTCTAAAAATGCAGTAAAATTCTGAACAATTTTATCTACGCCGAATGAAACCTTACCCATAGGAGCATGAACTATACCTGCTTTTTCCACTCTGAAATCTATTTTGCCGGCCTTGAGCTCATTAACCGCTCTCGCGATATCAAAAGAAACTGTTCCTGTTTTTGCATTAGGCATAAGCCCTCTTGGACCAAGAATTTTCCCCATCTTTCCTACAGAGGCCATCATATCAGGTGTGGCAACGGCTTTATCAAAACCCAACCACCCGCCTTTGATCTTCTCTATCAGATCATCATTGCCGACAAAATCCGCACCCGCATCAAGCGCTTCTTTTTCTTTCTCTCCTTTAGCAAATACCAAAACCTTGACTTCCTTTCCAAGGCCGTTTGGTAAAACTACCGTCCCACGGATCATCTGATCCGCATGACGTGGATCAACACCAAGGCGTACAGCTACATCAACGGTTTCATCAAATTTGGCATATGATGAATCTAAAGAGGTTTTCACGGCTTCAGTATAATTGTATTTTATCTCGGCATTTATTTGCTTTCTTGACTTTAAGTATTTTTTACCTCGCTTCGGCATTTTTTATAACAAACTCCTTTTCTTTTTAACCGATCTCTATTCCCATGCTTCTAGCTGTTCCTTCAACTATCTTACAGGCAGCCTTTAAATCATAAGCATTTAAATCAACCATTTTCTGTTTGGCTATTTCCTCAACCTGCTGCCTGGTAACCTTGCCTACCCTTTCACGCTTTGGATCGCCGGCTCCTTTCGCTATCTTTGCAGCTTTTTTTAATAGTACGGCTGCAGGCGGCGTCTTGGTAATAAAAGCAAACGTTCTATCCTGATAGACAGTTATAACAACAGGTATTATCATCCCCTCTTCATTAGCTGTCCTGGCATTAAACGCCTTGCAAAAATCCATTATATTAACTCCCTGTTGCCCCAATGCAGGTCCGATTGGAGGAGAAGGATTAGCTTTACCAGCGACAACCTGTAATTTTATCTGCGCAATAACTTTTTTTGCCATTTGTACTTTCTACTCCTAATTAGTGTCTGTCCGAAAAGTGTTTTTTCAATACTGGCAATAGTTTCAGTTTATTTACCTATGTGAAAATTTGCGAGCTGTGCGGTTAGCTTTTAGCCATTAGCAGTTAGCTTTTGGATAAAACTGTTCAACATCCTTTTTACTTCATTGGCCTGTTGATTAAGTTCTCTAAAATCTCTCATTTCCATCCCTTTTCAATGCTAACGGCTAAACGCTAATGGCTAACCG
>DAOUSD010000252.1 GCA_030627405.1 Deltaproteobacteria bacterium | reverse complement strand
TGCATGTATTGTCACAAGATCCAGAATGACCAGCAGAGCTGGGAACGGCTTGAAAAATACATTGCCGAACACTCGGATGCCCAATTCAGCCACGGCCTGTGTCCAGAATGCCTGAAAAAATATTATCCGGATTTAACTTAGGGCTCGGTAAAAGGTTAAATTTTCCTGCAATGCTTTAAAAGCGGAGCAAAAACTTCTTCTGCAATTCTTATAAATTCTTTATCAAACGGATCTGTTTTACTGAAACAAAGCTTATAATAAGGATTATCCGACTCGCTCCAGCCGCCTCTGTAATATTCTCCAATCCATTTTTTTCTTGAGTAATTTAAAGCATTCCGCTGATTTTCTTTTTTTATCAATGTTCTTTTAGCATAATCAAACGATGTTTCAGGAAAAAAGTGAATCGGTTTTGATAATCCCTGCCAGTATAATGCAAGCAGATTCTCTAAAATATCTTTACTTTCTTTAACAGGATCAAATTCCCATGTTTCATCTTTACAAACAAGCCGGCTCTTTTTCAGATAGTTTTGTTTAGCCAATGAGCAAAAAACAAGGTGATAGATCCAGGATTTTAAAAGATCTTTTGACTTCCTTTTTGCGTAACGGATATTAACCAGGCCAAACTCAAAAATATTATCCAGCACACCGGTTATTTTAAAATCTGAAACATCCAGGTCAACTTGAACAGGAGCCAGTTTTTTTTTAAAATCATCTATTCTGTTGACAAAATCTTCTACATCAACTTCTGATTCTCTGTAGTAAAACTCCCCTACATTGCCGTAAGGAAGTCGCCCCATTCCTCTATATACAGGCAGCGAACGCGTCAAGTCAAAGCCGGATATACAATTTTGAAAAAGTCGCTGCTCTACATGGTATTTTTCAATGCCTTCTAATGTAAATGCTTCCCTGTCTTCTGAAACAGGCAATGTTTCTTCAAGAAATATTTCGAGTCGCCTTTCAATCAGAAATTTGGCAGGATTGGTGAAAAAAAAGCATAAAGTTTCAATATCCGGATTTTTCCATTCTTCTGACGGCTCTGAAAGCCCTGTTGAAACAAAATGTAAAGCCATTTTAGATTTAAAAGCTCTTGTGCCGGCAATAAAATTTTCCCTGGCATAACTGAACAACTGACTGTCTTTTTTAAAATACTCCGGAGAAAACGCCTGTAGTCTGTGCCTTGTGATAACGTGATCAAGAATGCATTTTTCGGAAACATAAAAACTTTCCTCAATGTAGTCAAGCAATTCGCTTACAACAACAGAGGGAGGAATCTGAGAGTTGTCTTCGATGCTCTGCCCCACATAACTGATATAAAACTTCTTTCTTGCCGAAATAAGCGCCTCAAGGAAAAGATATTTATCATCATTTCTTCTTAATCTATCTCCCGGCTTTGGGTCTTTTGCTATAATATCAAAGCTTAAAGTTTTTGAATCGCGCGGGAATGCGTCATTATTCATACCTGCAAGGCATACTACCTTAAACGGAATACTGCGCATTGGAAGCATCGCACAAAATGTAACCCCTCCCGCAATAAAACCCGAGCCTGAATTCTCACGTTCAAAACGCGTCTCAAGATATGTTTTTATAACCTCAATATTTATATTTTTATCAAAACCGGACAGCTCCTGTTTTCTTGACATGTCATCAAGAACATAGCGTATAAGCTGTGTTTCATATTCAATATCATCGTTATTCCGGGAAAAAAATCCGTCAATTATAGAGTTAAGAATATCAACCCATCTGGATAATGTTTCAGGTTGGCTCAGGTCATTTACACACTTAAAGACTCTGTCAAGAAATTCAAGAAATCTTCCCAGAATCTTGACCTCATTTCCTTCAATATTGTCATAGGGAAGAATTCCGCAAAACATATCTCTTTCATGGCCAGGCATCGCATATCCCAACAACATCCTGTCAATGCCGGCTCTCCAGGTGTTTTCATGGAATGCAGGAAGATTTAACCTGATCCTGCTTGCGGCATCAATTCCCCACCTGATTCTTGTATCATTTATCCAGCGTCTGATAATCCGTATATCTGATTCAGTCATTTCGAATTTTTCTTTTATCCCTGACGATTCCAGAAGAGAAATAATCCGGTCTGCCCCCAATCTGCTGTTTTTCAGATCGAGTATTGACAGAAATGATTCAATAATTCGTCTTTCCTTTCTAATGCTGCGGTCTGCAATGCTGAAAGGAATACGCAATGAATCATTTGCCTGAGCATCAAATACAGCGTGGATAAATGGAGCATACGTCTCTATGTCCGGTGTCATTACGATAATATCTTTTGGTTTAAGATCCGGAATTTCTTCAAACATGGCAAGTAAATTATCGTGCAACACCTCTATCTCTCTCATTGGGCTGTGGCATGAATGAACCTGAATGGAGGTGTCTGTCTCAATATTAATTGAGAACTTGTTTTTCGCATGTTCTCTGTCTCTTAAATATAATATATCTGACTGAACGCATGAGAGCATGTCATATTCCGCCTGGTCCTCGAAAAGTTCATACAATTCGCAGTCAAATCCACTGATAAGTTTAAAAAAATCTCTTCCCTGCTTCCCCATAGATGCAAGAAGCCTGTTGCCTGTTTCAAGATGAAGTTCATCTAATGCAGAAACTCCTGCGACGTATTTTTTCTTGATTCTATTTTTCTCTTTCTCGGAAACAATATCCGCCCAATAAACCTTACAAGGGTTCAGAACAAAAAAAACAACTTGTATGATGCTTGATAATTCTACAAATACCTGAGTATAAAATGGCGGGAGGTAGGATATGCCGAATATAAATATTCTCCCGGGAAGATCAGATAGGGGAAGATCAGCTATTTTACAGGATCTGTCCCTGACTTTTTGTATAAGGGCTTTTCTCAGCCAGGCCCTGTGCTGATTTTCATTGCCGGATACAAGTTCACGCCACAGTTTTGCCTGCCAGTGATCTTCTTTTCCATCTTCCCACTTGAAGATAATATCCGGCCGGAAAACAAGGTACTGGTCAAAAGTCTCTGAAATCTTTTCAGACAACTGAAAAAGTTTTTGCTTATTTTCATCATCTGCCAGATATTTTTTAATGCTTTCAAAACCTGATCTGTGCCGGCATCCCGGCAGGATATCCATAATTCTGAAAGTCATAACATCGGGATCAAATAGAGACTCTTCAGGCATATCCGGCATTAGTTTTTTTAAAATCTCATTTAAACATGTATTCGGAAAGGGGAAAAATATGTTTGCGCTGATACCATTGTGCCTTGCCAGCTCCATTGATAACCATCGCTCTATTCCTTTGCTTTGAACAACGATAATTTCACCCGAAAGTGGAGAAGATAAAGTACCGCCGACAGGATTGCCTATTATCCTTGATAGTTGCTCGGCCAGTATCTCAAGGCGGTTGCTGGTAAAAATGTTTAGTCCCGGCATAATATAACTCTCGTAACTGCTCATGTTAGGTTCACGGTTGTCGGTTCACAGTTTTTTCAATGAACTATGCAACGATTGAAGCATTTTGGATGAGGACCCCATAATTCTCCTCTACCTTCTGTTTTTTTCAACCGTGAACCGTGAACCTTTGAATAGTTACAAGTTTACCTGAGACATGTTTTCACGTCAATACGAAAGCTGCCGCCCAAACCAGCAAATTTCAGATTGACAAAAAAATGACGATGCTTTAAACATGTAATAGCTCACCACGGATTTTCACGAAATTACACTGAATTATCGTAACTGTTCAGGTTGTTAGCGAGCCCTTAGGTTCACGACTGAAACTGTGAACCTGAGTACTTACACTTACTCATTGTTTTCAATTTTCAGTGAAACTCCGTGTCGTTCCGTGGTGAACTTTTACCCAAATTCCATTATT
>DAOUSD010000173.1 GCA_030627405.1 Deltaproteobacteria bacterium | reverse complement strand
CCATCATCCCGCTGAGAAAGCACATCGTCCGAGCTTGTTAAACTATTTCTGCCAAACTGGACTTTCCAGTATTCTTACACTGCGGGACAATGGATAAAACTCTATACGTTGTGCAGCAAGAATTGACGAGAAGCATTCTATGAACATTAAGAGTATCGTTGAAAACAACAGCACTCCAAAGGGGCGCGTATTTGATTTGATTATACAAGCTCTAATCGTGATTTCACTTGTCACTTTTTCGATGGAGACACTTCCCGACTTATCCGGCTCAACTCAAAAAATTCTTAGGTATGTCGAAGTATGCTGCGTTGGAATTTTCACGATTGAATACCTGCTAAGGGTTTTTGTATCGGACCATAGAGCCAGATTTATTTTCAGTTTCTACGGCATAGTGGACCTTCTGGCTATCCTTCCGTTCTATATTTCAGCAGGGTTTGACCTCCGATCAATTATGCGGGCAGGGGGACGTTATGTTGCGACTTTAGTTATGTTGCAAGTTTTGGATATACTTCCCTTTAAATATCAAAAATATATTTTCTTTGAATTTAATTCTTATACTTGAGTTGTCATCAGAATACAAAAGAAATTGTATGACAATTAGCCACTCAGTTTTACCTTCTCCCAAATCTTAATCTTTTTACTTCCTTCTCAGATATTATTCTTCTGCAATAATCCAAATATACATTTTTGTCTTCATGGTAAAAAATACCATGAAGACAATGATTAAATGCGCCAATTGCGGGAGAATGGTTCCTGCTAATCCTCGCGTAAAAAACCAAAAGTACTGCAACAGGAAAGCCTGCCAGCGTGTCAGAAAAAACAACTGGAAACAAAGTAAAATAGCATCTGATCCGGATTACAAAAACGATCAAAGGGATTGCCATAAACAGTGGATTGAAAAGCATCCCGGATATTATCGGAATTATCGAAAACAGAACCCGGATTATTGTGGTCGAAACCGTGAATTACAGAAAAAACGGGATAAAAAACGCCGTTTGAAACAATCTTGCAAAAGAGACGCGTTAAACCATTTTTCTGATATCAAACCAGGTACTTATAAGCTCATACCCTTTAACAGGAAAAGAGACACGTTAGAAGGTCAAATTGTTGTTATTCCAAGGTGTTAAGTGTTTTTGTCAAAATCTTGCAAAAGGATACTCGATAGCCTTTATCGAATTTTGGTTATAAGATGGCCAAACAATGGAGGTAAGAAATGATAAAAACAAAAATGCTGTGCCCAAATCGAGTACGCAGGATAACCGGCAGCTTTGCATTTATTGAACATCGATTTTTACGTGACGGATTCTCGGAGAGTCTCTCCCATCGTGAACTGTTACTTTACGTGTTCCTTGTACTGGTGGCAGATCGGAATGGAGTTTCTTACTACAGCTACGATAAGATTTATTCGCTTTTAAAAATTCTCATGGATGAATATCTGAATGCTCGGGATGCTTTGATTGATAAAGACTTAATCGCATTTGACGGATATTTCTTTCAGGTACTTTCGCTGCCCAAAAAACCCGTAAATCAACATTTAAGACTTCTCAAATCTCAGCAGCAAATGGAAAAATATGATCCTGCCACGATATGTAATCTTATCGGCCAATCGCTTAAGGAGGACTGAACATGGTTAAGCGATTAGAAAAAGCCGTCAGTGATTACCTGTTATGGATGATATCCGCAGATTACGTTTCGGGTACCATCATAAAGCATGAGCGCCTTTTAAATCATTTTCAAAACTTTATAACCAATCGAAACATCTCATGGGAACAAGTGTTTACTTATGACACGTTGAATGGCTTTGAAAAACATTGCAACTTATACTTTGCTGCAAATGTTGTACGAAGTCTTAGCCGGTATCTTTTTAAGCAAAAATTGATACCGAACCTAATAAAAAAACCACGTGTTCGGCTGCCTGAGATCTATGAAGCCTATCTGCTTTATTATGAAAAAATCAGGCAGATTCAACATTCGTCACTTATTCAAACCAGAAGCGTTCTATCTGCGCTCAATGATTACCTGTCAAAACAAGACATTGATCTTTCCGCTGTAAAGATTGAGCAGATAGATGGCTTTTTATCTGAATTTAACGCTCGTTTTATGCCGGCGACCTGTCGACACAACCGTTCTTATCTGCGTGGATTTTTAAAATATCTGTATTTTTACCGCAAGCTTCTAAAAAGGGATTTAGCCCCTTTGATTGTCGGCGCCCCCATCTTCGCGCAAGCCCAGCCCCCGAAGTTTTTGCGATCCAATGAAGTAAAAGCGCTGTTTGCCGGTTTGTCCAGAGGCAGTTGTAAAGAGCTTCGAACTTCAGCCATGGTTCATTTGGGATATACGCTGGGCCTTCGTCCCAAAGAGATCGGTCTGACCCGGCTGGATGATATCTCATTTGCAAAAAGAGAAATAAGTCTTCCCGATAGAAAAAGCGCCAATCCCATCAAGCTTCCTTTACCCGAAGTTACAATCAAGGCTATTGCCGCATATATTGTAGGATGCAGGCCTGAAAGTGACCACCGTGCGATGTTTTTAACCTTTAGCGCCCCCTTTCGGCCAGTCACTGCGGCAACAGTCGGTCATGACATCACGGTTGCTATACAAAAGATCAATCCTTTGGCATCAGCCTACTGGCTCAGACATACATACGCTCAGAATTTGCTGGAAAGCGGCGCTTCCATTTTTGAAGTCAAACAGATGATGGGCCATGACAACGTTCAATCCACAAAGCGTTATATTCACATCCACACAAAGTTAATGCGCAAGGAGCTGTTTGATGAAACACTTTAAAAGTTCCCTGGCCCGACAGATGGAAGAATATATCTCTTATCGCCTATCTCTTGGCTATACAGATCGTAATCTTAGAGGTCAGCTTCGAGCCTTCGATCAATACGTATGTGATAAAGAAGCTGGTCCCGATGACCTGATGCCTTCCTTTTTCCTTGAACTCAAAAAGAAGTTCAAAGAAAAACCGCAAACATTCAATGCAATTTTATTGGCTATGCGCGGATTTTTTAATTACCTTGTTCGCCGGCAAATCATAGATGAAAATCCTGTAATTGATATTTGTTCGTATAGGCCGAATGCCTTTATTCCATTTATATTCTCACCGGATCAAGTCGATAAACTGCTTGGAACAATCCAGAGCGCAATCCGAAAAGATCCGATCTGTTTTTTTAAGGATTATTCCGTACACATGGCCATATTACTGCTTGCCAGATGCGGTATGAGAATCAGCGAACCCTTACGGCTTAAGCCTGAGCACTATCGCAGCGACGAGGGAACTATTTATATCGAGAAGACTAAGTTCAGCAAAGATCGATTGATACCGGTACCTAAGACTGTCATCAGTGAAATGGACAATTATCTCGCTGTACGAAAAGCCTTTATCCAGGGTCAAACCCCATATCTTTTGCCCGGACAAAACGGCCATACATTATCAACCAAAAGGATTTACAAGATATTTAGCCGGGCAGTTAAAGATATCGGTATTGATCAGCCTAGGCGAGTTATCGCCAATACAACGTTTGGAAATCCCAGGCCACATAGCTTGAGGCACTCTTTTGCCATAAATACTCTGAAAAGAATCAAACAACAGGGCAAATCGCCCCAGAATGCATTGCCGATACTGGCAGTATATCTGGGACATCGCAAATATCGATATACTGCCGTTTATCTTAAAGTTGTCGATGCAGAGCACCGGCAGGGATTAGTCGATTTTGCAATAAGCAGGCAAGAAGAAATATGAAACTTTCAATATGTCTACATCAATTTTTTGATCAGTATCTTCCTCGGATAAAAGGGGCAAGCGATGAAACCATCAACTCTTATCGTCAGTCTTTTACTTTGTTTTTAAAGTTTGCAGCGGCCTGCCAAAACCAGGCAGTCAAAGATATACAGGTCAAACATCTCACGGCTAATTTAGTATTTGACTTTCTAAATCATCTTGAAGATCAGAGAAAAAATTGCGCAAGGACCAGAAACAGCCGTCTCGCTTCCCTTAAATCCTTGGCAAAGATGATTCGATTGCTGTATCCGGAACACCGCAAAACCGCAGAAATGCTCCTTAATATTCCTTCAAAGCGATGGCAGAAGCCTTTAATCGGCTTTTTGACGCATGATGAAGTCCTCAATGTCTTAAGTTCAGTTGATCTGAAAAGCAAAGAGGGCTTTCGCGACTATACGCTTATGCATCTTCTTTACGACTCGGGCGCCAGGGCTAGTGAACTTGCAGCGCTAAAGATTGACTATTTTGATCCCCAAAAAAGAACTCTTGCCATTTTGGGAAAAGGCAACCGGTATCGGCGGCTGCAACTTTGGCCTAAAACAGCAGCGCTTGTTGAACAATACATTAAGAATTATCGTCCGCTTCCGAAACCATTATATGAAGACAGCCTGTTTCTTAACCAGCGTAAAGAATCGTTAACGCGACACGGCATTTATCGAATATGCGAGAAGTATTTGAATAAAAGTCTTCCAGGAAAAAAACTAAAATTTATCAACCCGGTGCACAGCTTCAGGCACTCTTGTGCTGTAAATATGTTGATGTCAGGAGCATCATTAACCGAGATAAAAAACCATTTAGGCCATGAGAAACTTGGATCGACTATGGTTTATTTGCATCTTGATTTACCGAAAAGAAGAGATGTTCAAAAGCGGTTTATAGAGTATACCCAATCAAATTTAAACAATGATACAAAAATAAACGAGTTGATTGACTGGAAGAATAAAGAGAAAACATTAAACTGGCTCGATAGTCTTTAAGGAGAAAAACAACTCCAGGCCGGCTGATGAGAAGTGCGCATACCTGAAATTTATTATGTTGTCAGTGAAATTATAAAAACGGTTGAAAAATGAATAACTACTTGAATATATACCACATATCTTCAAAAAGCCGGAATGACGATATAATCATGCAATTTCAATAAGATATGAAAACACACAACATAAGGGACGCCCTTGACAAATTGGACAAAAGGGCAGGT
>DAOUSD010000254.1 GCA_030627405.1 Deltaproteobacteria bacterium | reverse complement strand
TTTACTACAGGACCTGCTTATCATTTCTGAAAAAAATATAGTAACCGTTCACGGTTTACAGTTATCGGTTCACGGTTGAAAAAACAGAAGGTTTATAAATATTGCACAAGGATCAACTGCGGAGCTGAGAACACAGATTTATATTTCACAAGAGGTTGGAGAACAATGAAGAAATCAAGGCAATCAACCGTGAACCGTGAACCAACAACCGTGAACCGTTATGAACAGAATAGAGGTTGACTAATGAAAATACTACGCATCAGAATATTTTTTCTCATAGCAACTCTAACAGCAGGCATTTTATCGGGTTGCGCCTCACAGGAGCAAAATCTGCGAACACAAGGCAGATACGAAAATTTTTACGAATCCGCAGATAAAAAAACTTTGCCTGAGATGACAAGCGATGAGTTTGAAAAATCCGGGGATGCTTTTTTGAGCAGAGGTAATCTCCCCAGGGCTTTCGTGCAATACGACAAATCTCTGCAACTCAAGCCGAACAATATCGGGGTCGTTTACAAAAAAGGCCTGTTGTTTGTTATCGGGGGATTAAATCAGGACGCCATTAAGGAATTTCAAAAAGTCATTAAGGAAGAATCCGGGCATGCTTTAGCTTACAAGGGCATGGGACAGGCATTTTTTCAAATGAAGAAATATGACGAAGCGGAAAAGAATTTTCAAAAAGCCGTCGAACTGGATCCAGGGCTTTGGAAGGTTTACAATTCTTTGGGTATTATTTATGATTACAAAGAAAAATATCATATGGCCATTCATAAATATAACAAAGCAATCAGCCTGAAGCCTGATGAGGGATTTTTGTATAATAATCTGGGGGTGTCCTGGTCCCTGGCGGGAGATTACGAAAAAGCAATCAATGCATTTAACACGGCATTAGAAACAAAATATTCCAAAAACAAGACTTATAACAACCTGGGTATGGCTTTATCTAAACTGGGGAAATACCGGGAAGCATTGGAGGCTTTCAGAAAAGGAGGAAATGAGGCGCAGGCTTTTAATAACCTGGGATGTATTTATTTAGAAGAAGGAAAGCTTGAAAAAGCGACTGCCTGTTTTGAAAAAGCTATAGCGATTAATCCCGGTTTTTATTTAAGAGCAAGCGAAAACTTAAAAAAAGCCGGAATAGATGATGAAGAATGGTATTAGGGCTCGATAAAAAATAAGTTGGTAGAATTTGCGTCCGAATTTGCCGTAGATTTAATTGATCTGATTGAGCAAAACCGTAGCAATAGCGAGCTATTTCGAGGCCAATTTTACCAAGATCAGGTGCGACAGCTTCAGCCTGGCTGCGTGAGTAGTCACAGAAAATTATAATACAGGGGAATTATGAACAACAATACATTTATATCCAGAATTGCTGAAGAACAAAATATAAATAATAATCAGGTTCAGGCGATAGCTTCTCTTCTATCGGAAGGCGCAACAATTCCGTTTATCTCGCGCTATAGAAAAGAAGCCACAGGGAGTCTTGACGAAGTCGCTGTTATGGCTGTCAGGGACAGGCTGAACCAGCTTATGGAACTGGAAGAACGAAAAAAAGCGATCCTCAAATCTCTTGAAAAACACGGTCACCTGACGGACGAACTGCGGGAAAAGGTTCTTGCTGCGGAATCCATGACTGTGCTTGAAGACCTGTATCTTCCTTATAAGCCAAAACGACGGACAAGGGCAATTATAGCAAAGGAAAAAGGGCTTGAACCGCTGGCGCTGATAATTTTTGAACAGAAAGGAGCAAATCCGGTCAAAGAAGCAGAATCTTTCATTGACGCTGAAAAGGGGGTTGAGTCTGTTGAAGATGCCCTGGCCGGCGCCAGAGATATAATTGCGGAAATCATAAATGAGGATGATAAGGCCAGAGCCAGGCTGAGGAACCTCTTTTTCACAAAAGCTGTGATTAAAAGCCGGGTTGCTTCAGACATGGAAGAAAAAGGGGCTAAATTCAGGGATTATTTTGACTGGGAGGAACCGGTTGCCGGCGTTCCTTCTCACAGGATGCTGGCCATGAGACGGGGTGAAAACGAAGACTTTTTGAATCTTGACATACTGCCTGACGAAGATGAGGCAACAGCTATACTTGAAAACCTGTTTGTTAATGGGGAAGGAGATGATTCCGCACAGGTAAAGATTGCCATAAAGGACTGCTACAAGCGTCTTCTTTCCCGTTCAATGGAAACCGAAACCAGACTCCACGCAAAAGAAAGGGCTGATACTGAAGCAATAAAAGTGTTCGTGGATAATCTCCGCCAGCTCCTGCTTGCTCCGCCGCTGGGAGCAAAAAGCGTAATGGGAATAGACCCGGGATTCAGAACAGGGTGCAAGCTTGTCTGTCTTGACCCGCAGGGGAAACTGCTTCATTACGATACTGTTTATCCCCATATGTCTGAAAAAAAGGCTCTTGCAGAAACAGGGAAGATAAAATCCCTGTGCGAAGAGTTCGATGTTGAAGTCATAGCCGTTGGAAACGGCACGGCCGGCAGAGAAACGGAAGCCTTTGTCAAAGCTGTCCCTTTTTCAAAGCCTGTGCAGGTTATAATGGTCAATGAGAGTGGTGCGTCAATATATTCCGCTTCTGAAGCGGCAAGAGAAGAATTCCCGGATCATGATCTAACGGTACGCGGAACTGTATCAATCGGAAGACGCTTGATGGACCCGCTTGCGGAGCTTGTAAAGATCGATCCCAAATCAATAGGCGTCGGCCAGTACCAGCATGATGTCAATCAGAAAGCCTTGAAACAGGCCCTTGATGATGTTGTTATGAGTTGTGTTAACGGTATAGGTGTTGATCTGAACAGAGCCGGCACCCAGCTCCTTACATATGTTTCAGGCCTGAACACAGGTATCGCAAAAAACATTGTCGCGTATCGTGAGGACAACGGACCCTTCATGTCCAGGCAGCAACTGACAGAAGTACCGCGTCTTGGCCCCAAAGCGTTTGAACAGTCTGCGGGTTTTTTAAGAATCATTGACGGTGAAAACCCGCTGGATGCCAGCGCAGTGCATCCTGAAAGTTACTATATTGTTGACGCCATAGCCAAAGACCTTGAGGCTACGGTCGTTGATATTTTAAAAAAACCTGATGTAAGGGATCAAATTGATATTTCAAAATATGTTACTGATTCAGTTGGAATCCCCACATTAAACGATATCCTTGATGAACTGGCAAAACCAGGACGTGATCCAAGGGAAAAATTCGAAGTATTCACGTTTGCCGATGGTATTGAAAAAATCGAAGACCTGAGACCTGGAATGAAAATCCCGGGAATTGTGACAAATATCACCGCGTTCGGCGCTTTTGTCGATATCGGCGTGCATCAGGACGGCCTTGTTCATGTCAGCCGGATGGCAGACAGGTTTGTAAAAAATCCCGCTGATATTGTAAAAGTTCAGCAAAAGGTTACGGTAACCGTGCTTGAGGTTGACCTTGCCAGAAAAAGGATTTCTCTCTCAATGCAATCGCAGGCAGAGAAGTCGGGTACTAAGGTGGAAAATCCGGGATTAAAAAAGGCTCAAAAGCGTAACAAAAAACCAAAAAATAAGAACAAAAAGAACTTAAGCAGCGGGAATGCGCCGTTTAATAACCCGCTGGCAGAAGCCTTAATAAAAAGCGGGCTTAAATAAATCTCTAAGACCTAAGGAACGGGGAATGTCGAATTATGAAGTTTTATCCTCGTTCTTTTCAACCTGTGCGGTTAGCCATTAGCGTTTAGCCGTTAGCATTGAAAAGGGATGGAAATGAGAGATTCTAGAGAACTTAAACCTAAAATGAGCGATTAGCCATTAGCTTTTAGCTATTAGTCAAACTATATCAAGATGTTATTAAATAATAACATTTCA
>DAOUSD010000145.1 GCA_030627405.1 Deltaproteobacteria bacterium | reverse complement strand
TAATCACCCATCGGGTGAAATGTTATTATTTAATAACATCTTGATATAGTTTGACTAATAGCTAAAAGCTAATGGCTAATCGCTCATTTTAGGTTAAAGAAAGGTAATAGCTTACGGTTGATCAAAACATAAAACTGTTAACTGTAAACCGATAACCGTGAACTGTTACAAAGAAAGGAATTTCAATATGTTGACAAAGGAGCTAATCTTCCGTAATCCACTGAGGCTTATGGGGCATGAAGCAGAGGATATTCTTCATTCAGGAGGGTTTGGTGCTGTACTGGCACGGGCTGGTTTAGGTAAAACAGCGATCCTTGTGCAGTTTGCCATGGACAGTCTTCTGAGAAGCAAAAATGTTCTTCATATAAGTTTGGATGATCCAGTAAAAAAAGTTTGTTTGTGGTATGAAGAAGTGTTTCGAAATATTGCGGATCAATATAATATTCGTCAGATAGAACAGTTATGGGAGACCATAGTGTCTCATCGGCTTATAATGACGTTTAAGGTAGATAGCTTTAGCGTGCCGAAACTTGAAGAAAGGCTGGCCGATCTGATAGAGCAGAATATTTTTTTACCGCAGGCAATTCTTATTGATGGCCTTCCATTTGATAAAGATATAAGAAAGCCTCTAACGGAATTAAAAAAGCTTGCAGAAAGCCGTTCCATGCATGTCTGGTTTACAGTCAGGACTCACCGCCATGATGAACCGCTTCAGGATGGTATGCCGGCTTCTCTTTTGCATCTATCTGATCTTTTTGATGTTATTATTCAGCTTCAACCCGAAGGAAAAGAAATTCATGTTAAAGCGCTAAAGGGAATACCTGCGGCTTGTGATTATCCTGAATTGCTTCTTGACCCTTCTACGATGCTGGTAAAAAAATAGTTTCGTCAAATCCAGGTTATCATTGATGTTCCGATCACTATTATAATTATTCCCAATAGTCTGTAAGTTTGATCAGAAGCCGTACTTAAATACCAGTTTTTGATATGGTCAAAATAATTTTTGGGGTTAAAAAGGACAAAGAATCCCTTGCCTATTGAAATAATTCCAAGAATTACTATGAACCAGAAACCTTGTGCCTGAAATGCGGAAATAATGAGCAGAAGACCTATTATAATTGCTGAAGCTGCAATAATTTTTTCATAACTTTTACTCAGCATGTTTTTGAGCAGCTCTCTGCATTGTATGGTATAAAGAATAAAACATGAACCTGACGCGATCAAACAAAAACTGATAAGGTAGAGAAACCATTTCATAGCTAATGCACTCCTTATTGTTAAATTATAGGTAACCGTTCACGGTTAACAGTTAACGGTTGCTCAAAACATAAAACTGTAAACCGACAACCGTGAACTGCTACAATTATAGTTTTTTCAGCCTTTCAAGATTTTCCCTTACAGAAGCCATGCCAGGATCCAAAGCCAGGGCTTTTTCGTACATCCCAATTGCCATATTAAGCTCTCCTTTTTCACGGTAATTTGATCCAAGGCTGGCGTAATCAATAGCAGAAAAAGGATCGATTTCAACAGCCGTTTTAAGGTTTTCAATAGACTTGTCATAGTCTTTAAGCTTGAAATAAGAAAAGCCAAGAGCATTATAAATCTCTTTCACATTGCCTGCCGTTTCCTTAGCCTTTTCCAATTCGCCTACGGCCCGTTCATACTTTCCAAGGTTATTGAAACATGTTCCCATATAGATCAAAATCCTGATCCGGTCATCATGTTGGGGCTTGGATTGCAAGGCCTTTGAAAATTCCTCAAGGGCTGAGGCATAGTCTCCTGTTTCAAAATAACAAAGCCCTTTATAAAAGTGGAAAAAATACTGACCCTGATATGATAGTTCAACACTTTTAAACGCTTTAAGAGCCTGATCGTAGTGCCCGATTTTTGTGTATCCAATGCCAAGTCGGAAATAAACAGGATCACTTTCTTCAATTGGAGAGAGCTTCAAGGATTGCTTAAAGTTTTTTATTGCCTGAAAATTGTCTTCTGAATCCTGGCGTAACACCCCAAAATGATAGAGCAAAGCTCCTATCTTTTGGTTCGTGTCAAGCGACTTTGGCAAATCTACAAAAGAATTAAGCACTTGTTCTCTGCATCCAAGGCAGTCTTTTTTAGACTTATCTTGTTGATAATAATCGGCCAAAAGTTCTTCCAGGCTGTGCATTTCATAAATTTTTGCCGGACTTTCATTTTTGAGGAATGCATCCATGCAACAGTAAATATTACCATCTTGAGCAGAAATAATGAGCGAATCCGGGCAAGGCTCTGTCATGGATAAATCATTATCCTCTAACTTGTTCAATGAATCATCAAGGATATCTTGACGAAATAGATTGCAAACGATGTCTGGCATTTCTCTGGAGTTTCCGATGCCGTAGTAAACCTTGTCCGTCAAAGACAGAAGCTTTTCATCTTGAGCCAGATCTAAAGTGTCCTTGTTCAGGTAAAGACTGGACAACAAAAAAGAGTTTTTTAGCCCATCAAGGAGGCCTATAAGCTGGATGGGCTTGACCTGGTCATCGGGAACAAGAACCGGCAGCAATATGAGTCTTGGCAATTCCTGGTGTCTGTAACCTTCCTGGTCAAATTTGTCGGTCGATTGTTTCAGGTATTTGTAACTTAGTCTTATGTCATCCATGGCCGATGGGGGGGCTGGATGGACAATATGAACATAAAGCCTGGCAAATAGGTGCTCGCTGAGAAACTCGTTGATATTTTTCTGGATGCGTTTCACCTGGGGCATGTCGGCAGGAAGATTTTCCGAAACAAGATAAATATTTGATGTCAGGTTAACATGTGAATACAGGAACGATAACGTCTGCAAAACCCATTCAAGATTTCCTTTATCCTGTTCGCCAAGTATCACATATATTTTCTTAAAGGCAGGCTTGATCATTGTTTTGTTATTCCGTTCACGACACAACTCGTTTGCCACCATCCAGGGAATTGGCTTGCCACATTTGTTGAATCCGATGTAACTCACTGCGGCCCATGTAATCGGTTTCGTACTGAGACCCAATAGACAGATAGGCTGGACGGTTGTTGTTCAACGGATGAATATTATATTCCTCGTAATGTTGAGCCATATGTGTACCAAAATAGATTTGCAATTGCTGGGAGTTTGTATTGCCCATTATCTTGACTTTGTTTTTCTTCACAAACTCCAGGGTTTTGACCGCATCCTCAAAGGTCTCATAAGGAAGGCCGTATATGGTGAAAAGTTCAACTTCTATATCGTGGTTCTGTGCAAGTCTAATTGCATCTGCTACTTTTTCAGTAGTTATATTCTTACCAAGCCTTGACAGAACACGTTCTGAGGCCGACTCAAGCCCAAAGGCAATGGTGCTTACACCCGCCCTTTTCATTTTTTTCAGCAACTCCGGAGTTACAAGGTCTGCACGAGTCTGCAACCATGTTTCGGTTTCAAGACCTTCTTTTAAGATTCTATCAAGAATTTCTATAAGCCGTGACGGCTTGTAAGAAATATTCGGATCAGCAAACCAAAATTTCTTTACACCCTTTTTTTTTATCCATCTAATTTCTTCAACAACTCTTTCAATGGAATGAAAGCTTATTTTGTGCTTAAAGGCATTCGGGGTGTAACAGTATATGCAATGGTGCGGACATCCGCGAGAGGTCAGCATAATTGCCTCCCTCATGCGTGAGTAATCAAAAACGTCATCCAGATAGGCTGAGGGATAACGATCTAAATCAGTGTAGCCTTCAAGTTCCGGTGTATCAAAAACAGCATCATTGTCATCTTTGTAGCTAACGCCGGAAAGATCCAAAAAGGGCGTTTTATTTTCAATAGCTCGCGCAATTCCCAGCAACGTAAGCTCGCCCGGAGATCGGCATATATAATCCACATTTGCCAACTCTGCAAAAGCAGCAGAAGGCATGAAGGTAGCCTGAGGACCGCCGATAGCTATCTTAATGTTATTGTCAATTGATTTTATGAATTTGGCAAGTCCTATCATATATAGCATAATTCTCTGATAGGCAGAAAACCCAACCAGCGAAGGTTTAAAGGTGCTGATAAGCTCGTGAAAAGCAGAACGTGATAATGAAGTGTTCTGTCCAATAGACAATATTTTTACACCAAAGCCCTTGGATTTGAGAAAGGAGGCAATGTATCCCAGCGAGATAGGTGTTGTTTCCTGTACAAAAGGGTTTATTTCAATCAGCAGAACATTCATAGAGAAAAGTTTTATAGGAAACAGACAGGTTAATGTCAAGGTAAAACGTAACTACTCAGGTTCACGGTTTTTTTAAAATGAATTTTTGGCTGCCAACTTAGGGCGGAACGCTTCTGATCAAAAAACATGTCAAGAAAAATATCTTGTTATTTTCAAAAAATCGTGTTTGCTGTTTGAGCCATATATTGCTATAAACAAAATCCACCCGCACACGTTTTGCCGATTTTGTGGGGTATTTATAGACCAACTATTTCGGATGGCAAAAACCGCATAATTTGCAATTTTCGTTTTAACAAAGGAAGATGTAAAAATGAATAAGGCAGCCTTAACAAAGCATGAGATTTACAATAAGCTGTTTGGATTTACCGAACATGATTTAGATGCTATTGCCAATTTTATCGATTTTATGAGGCATAAGAAAAAGCTTGAAACAAAAAAGGTATTCAAACTTGAAGGTATTCTTAAAGATCATGATATAGACTTTTCTGATCTGAAGGAGTTCAAGCAGCAAACCTGGAAGCACGTTGAGCAGGAGTTTGGAAATGGATAGTTTTGTGACCGACACTCAGGCTCTTGTAAAATTTATGATGGGCAAAAAGGTAATCAATGCCAGATCCCATCAGGCTTTCCAATCCGCAGACAAGGGAGAGACCACCATCATCATCCCAGCCATTGTTTTAATGGAGGTTCTCTATCTATTTGAAAAGAACAGGATCAATATCAGCCTGCTTCAGACCGAAGATCTTTTCAAAAGCCAAAATTATCAGTTTGAGCCGCTGAACTTTGAGATTCTTAAAACCGCTTCTGAGATCAATGACATCCCCGAGTTGCATGACCGGCTTATTGCCGCAACCGCCAGATATCTTGACTTGCCAATTATTACCAATGATCCCGTGATCCAAGATTCCAAGTTTGTTGAAGTTCTGAAATGATTTTAAAATAAGGAACGCCGCTTGTCATACTCCCTGCATCTTCTTACATAATCAAAACTTTATTATCGTACATTCCATCTATTTTAAAAATCAAAGCGGTGCAATGTCAGCGATAATCCAGATTATATAATCAGGGCAGGCACCATGCCAGACAGGGCTTGAGAATTGTGATATCTTTACACCAGCAATTCTAATTATGGCGTTTTTTCTAACTTATGCAGAGCTTTACAAGTGGCGGGAGAATTCCCTGATGTTTTTCCTGCCCACAACTATTGCTCCGCGTTATGGTGATCCTGAAAATGTCGGGATACAGCCGCACCAGACACCTGAATACGATTTGACGGCTGACAATCCTTTTATAGAGTGACAGAATATGTTTTCACTTTCTCAATTTCTATGTTGAATAATCCCATGAGACGTATCACCTTTCCAGCTTTC
>DAOUSD010000059.1 GCA_030627405.1 Deltaproteobacteria bacterium | reverse complement strand
TTATTAAATAATAACATTTCACCCGATGGGTGATTAATAAATAATTATACAAATGCATATTTCATAAGAGCTAACGGCTAATTGCTAACAGCTAATCGCTTAACTTAGGTTACACAATTTTCAGTGAAACTCCGTGTCGTTGCGTGGTGAACTATTACTATTTTTTTACGAATTCATCAATAAATAAAAATGATTGTTTTTTCCTTGACATTAATTAATAAAATATTTATTAAAACCTTTTCATTTAAACATAGGTTGAGCGATTTTTTACTCGGCTTGCACCAATTTCTTGCGCATCAGGTACTTGCGAAAAGTCTCGACATATCTACGGGTATGCTCGGGGTTTCGCAAACCTTGCTACATCAAGATCTTGGCACATTTCTTCGCAAAAAATCGATCAACTTAGGTTAAAAACAGGAGTGTAATTCAGTGAAAAAATATACATATAGTGCAAAACGGTCTGATAATAAAAATAAATGGTGTATTGTAAATGCAGAGGGAGCTGTACTTGGCAGGCTTGCGACATTAATAGCATCCCGCCTTAGAGGCAAGCACAATCCTTTGTTTACCCCCCATGCGGACACAGGAGACTGGGTTGTCGTTATAAATGCGGATAAAATCGCCCTTTCAGGCAGAAAACTTGAGCAGAAATGTTATTACAGACACAGTGGTTATATGGGCGGGCTTAAGACTATTACTGCTAAGAAACTCCTGGAAAAAAGGCCTGAAGACCTTATCAGTTTTGCTGTTAAAGGAATGCTTCCAAAAAACAGGCTTGGGAATAAGCTATTCAAAAAGTTAAAGGTCTATGCGGGAGACAAGCATCCTCACGAAGCTCAAAAGCTCGAAATCCTGACACTATAGACTTTCAGATAATTAATTTGTGACAATACTGAGGACACTATGAATAAAGAAAATATTTATTATGCAACCGGAAAACGAAAGACAGCAATAGCTAAAACCTGGCTAAAACCAGGCAAAGGCGAAATTATCATTAACAATCGCCCTGTAAATGATTATTTTAAAATTCATTCGGCAAAAATTATTATGATGCAACCGCTCGTTCTTACAAATACCCTTGGATCATATGATATAAAAATACGTGTATTGGGCGGAGGTATTTCAGGCCAGGCAGGGGCTATAAGGCATGGTATTACCAAAGCACTTATCGATATTGACCCTGATCTAAGACAGATTCTAAAGAAAGCCGGTTTTGTTAAACGTGATCCCAGGGTCAAAGAAAGAAAGAAATACGGCCAGAAGGGAGCAAGAGCCCATTTCCAATTCTCAAAACGATAAATCATATTCTTCCGCATTTATTAAGAGCCTGTTTGAAAACTGATGAATTGGCTGCAAAAGCGTGAAAATGGTTCAAATTTTTCCAAATTTTCAGCTAATAGGCCAGCTATTAACCTCAAATTTGAAAAAATTTGATTTCATTCTCACACTTTTTCGCTTCAATTCCCTATTTTTCAAACAGGCTCTAAGGGAACAGGCAATTACCTCCTATTCCGCGCCTTCGCGCCTTGCTCTTGATGCTCATTACTCACCGAAAAAACGCAATTTGCGACCTTCCGAGGTATAAGTTGAGCGATTTTTAGCTCAATTTAGGTATAAATTCTTGCCTGTTTATAAACTTCTCGTGTAATATACCTTTTATATCATAATCTTGTAGGATAAAATTAAGGTGAATTAATCTATGGAACGGCTGAACTATTTTATAAGGCGGTTTCTTCTTGTAATTCCGACTTTTCTCGGAATTACTGTTTTGTGTTTCGGGCTTATACAGTTTGTACCCGGCGGCCCTGTGGAACAGATCATCATGAAGATGAAAGGAATAGGCGCTGGTGAATCAAGTAGAGGAGCCGGGGCTCAAGCATCCATTTCTATTCAACAGCGGAAAGACATAGAAGCTCATTTTGGTTTTGATCAACCATTTTACAAGCGATACTGGAAATGGCTTGTGACAGACAAGCTGGGAATGAAAATGGAATCCTATAAATTCCCCAACAAAACCGCATGGCAATTAATTAAGGAACGTTTTAAGGTCTCACTTATCTTTGGGGTTGCAGGCTTTGTATTATCCTATCTTGCCTGCATCCCGCTTGGCATATTAAAAGCCTTGCGTCATAATAAAATGTTTGATCTTGGATCAAGCTTAGTCATCTTTGTGGGGTATGCAATTCCTCCTTTTGCTTTTGGAATGGTGCTTAAAATGCTTTTTTGCGGTACAGTAGAAGGTTTGTGGGATTTTTTCCCCGTATCCGGATTTTACTCGGATAATTTCGCTGCAATGACATTCTGGGAGCAAACAAAGGATATATTTATGCACATGTTTCTTCCTGTGCTCTGTTATATAATCGGGAACTTCGCAATCCTGACTCTGCTCATGAAGAACTCACTTCTTGAGCAAATAAGTAAAGATTATATAAGGACTGTCCTTGCAAAAGGAGGAAGCTTTACAAGGGCAATATGGGGACATGCTTTTCGCAATTCTTTAATCCCTATTGCAACCGGCTTTGGCTCCATTTTAACTGTTATGTTTGCAGGGTCTGTTATTATCGAACAGGTTTTTGAGATACCGGGGATGGGACGTCTGAGTCTTGAAGCAATTGTGGGCAGGGATTATCCTGTTTTCATGGGAATTCTTTCGCTCACTTCAGTTCTTGGGCTTATCGGAAATATTTTTTCGGATTTCCTGTATATTCTTATAGATCCAAGAATAGATTTTCAGAAAAACTGAATCAGCAATGTTTTTTAATTCTTATAAAAATCCGATAGCCAGGAAAAGATTTTTACGTTTCAAGCAAATGAAGCGCGCCTATCTCTCGCTTTGGATACTGGCGATTCTTTATCTTATCAGCCTTGGCTCCGAACTGATCTGCAACAACGCTCCTTTATATGTCAGGTTTAACGGAAAGTCCTATTATCCTATATTTAAACATTATTCCGAAGATATATTTACAGGAAATAATAAAACAAAACCTGATTACAAAAAATTAAATAATTTTTCTTCCTTTAAAGAAAAACCTGACAATTTTATGATTTTTCCGCCGGTTCCCTATGGACCTTTTGAAAGCATTAATCCTGAAACGATTGCAGTTTCAGACAATGTAACAATTGATTTAACACCCCTGTCAAAAATCGGCACCGTCAATATAAGAAAAAATTATTCAATTGAAAGATCTGACTCATTTGGTTTATTTATCAGCAGGAAGGAAAGAGAAGTAAAGGATCCTGTCATTACCAAATACTTCATAATCCCAAGTGAGTTAAAGCTTGCAGTTGAAAAACGATTCGCAAACAACAAAGCTCCCCGGATTACTCATATAACTAGAAGTTATGACGGGATGGAAGTAGAGGTGTCGCTTTCTTCTTTTTCTCCACGAAAAAAGCCGCCAAAAAGCGTCAGACTTCTATTAAGAGAAGTTACGCAAAAAGATCAAAAAGCCCTGAAGCTGGTTTTTAACAGAAAACTCGAACTAATTCAGAATAATTTGATATCAAATGGATATGAAATCTGGAAAGAGCTTTCAGCCCTGGATAAAGAATTACTACTCAAGCTTGTCAAAACACGCTTTTTAAATCCAGTGGATCCTATAACACTAACCATAAAAAACCAAATATACCGCGTTGATGTTATCAAGGAAGATGTCCGCTTTCCATTCGCTCCTTCTGAAGGCCATATATTGGGTATTGATGGAGCAGGCAGAGATGTATTTGCCAGGATTCTTTATGGTATGAGAACTTCAATTACCTTCGGCCTGATGCTTGTGGTCAGCTCAATGGCGATCGGCATTATTTCCGGATCTATTCAGGGGTATTATGGAGGGGCTATTGATATAATCTGCCAGCGTCTTATTGAAATCTGGAGCGCACTTCCATTTTTATATATTATGATACTTATGGGATCAATCTATGGAAGAAGCTTTACTCTACTTTTGTTTTGCTATGGGCTTTTCAACTGGATAGGAATCTCTTATTATATCAGGGCGGAATTTCTCCGCCTGCGCAAACAAACATTTGTAGAGGCTGCTGTTTGCACGGGCATATCTTCGCATAAAGTAATTTTTAGACATATTCTTCCAAACGCCATGGTACCGGTTATTACATTTTTCCCTTTCTCTCTGGTTGGTGCCATAGGAGCACTTACCGCCCTTGACTATCTTGGGTTCGGACTTCCGCCGCCGACTCCCAGTTGGGGTGAACTTCTTTTTCAGGCCCAGCAATACAGATGGGCGTGGTGGCTTATACTATATCCATCACTTTCTTTATTTATAGTTATGCTTCTAGGGGTTTTCATTGGAGAAGGAATAAGGAACGCATATGATCCAAAAAAATTCACCAGGATTGAATAATGAAAAAAAATTGCTGGAAATTGATAAACTTACTGTCAGCTTTGAAACTGACGAAGGTGTCTTTAAAGCGGTTGACGATGTCTCATTTCATGTAAAAAATAATGAAATAGTCGGACTGATCGGCGAATCAGGGTGTGGTAAATCTGTAACTGCTCTCAGCATACTGCGTCTTATTCCTTCACCGGCAGGCAGGATTGAAAAAGGCAGGATAATATTAGGCGGCAAGGATCTGTTAAAGCTGGATATCCGGGAAATGAAGCAAATAAGGGGCAATGCTGTCAGCATGATCTTTCAGGAACCGGCTGCAGCTCTGTCCCCCCTTCACAAAATCGGCCGGCAGATGATAGAGGGCCTCATGCTGCATAAGAATATAAGTAAAAAAACGGCCTGGAACATTGCTGAAAACTGGCTTAAAAAAGTAAGCATTCCGGACGCAGGAGAAAGGATGTATTCATACCCCTACCAGCTTTCAGGCGGTATGCAGCAAAGGGTTATGATCGCAATGGCCCTTATGCCGGCGCCCGATCTTGTTATAGCTGATGAACCTACAACCGCACTGGATGTAACCACCCAGGCTCAGATTTTTGAATTGATAAAGGAACTGAGACAAAGCCATACTTCTATACTCTTAATTACTCATGATATGGGAATTATCTGGGAAATGTGCGGCAGGGTAATTGTAATGTATGCTTCCAGGATAGCGGAAGAAGGAAACATTAACGACATCTTCTTCAAACCGGTGCATCCTTATACAAGAGGACTTCTCAAATCCGTTCCAAAGTTATCAACTGAGGCCGGAAGGCTGATGCCTATTCCTGGCTTTGTACCTTCACCTTTCAACTATCCGTCCGGTTGCTATTTCCGCGACAGATGCCCACAGGCTTTTGATAGATGCAAAAAAGAAAAACCACAGCTTGTTGATCTTGGCAACGGACACAAAGCAGCATGTTTTCTTGTATAGATTTTCAGATAATTATTCAAGTTTCGCACCCTACTAATTCCTATGAGCCTTCTCTGGCAGGTATTAGATAGTTTTTTTAAAAGAGCAAAATAATATGATTGATATTCTAAACCACTATACCTTGGGATTTGACCAGGACAGGCACATAGAAAGTTTTTCACCAGGGATAAAATACTGTGCATGTCTCGCTCCTTACAAACTGAGTGAGTATGGTGCCGTTGCCAAAGCCAGAGTGAACATATTTTGCTTTTTAAAAAAACTATCTAACACCTGCCTTTTAAAGCTTTTGTTGCATAGATGAGGTGCGAAACTTGAATAATTATTTGAAAATCTAAAGAGTAAAAAATGAAGGATCTTATATGAACAAACAATTAATTAAACAACCTATACTCGAAATAAGAAATCTTAAAACATGGTTTCCAATAAAACGCGGCATCATGGCAAGGACGGCAGGATATGTTAAGGCTGTTGATGGAATATCTATGCATCTGTACAAAGGAGAAACGCTCGGCCTTGTCGGCGAGTCAGGGTGCGGGAAAACAACGCTCGGAAGAACCTTGTTAAGGCTGGAAAAACCTCAAAAAGGAAAGATACTTTTTTTAGGCAAGAATCTTCTTGATCTCAAGCGGAAAAAGTTGCAGGAAATGAGAAAAAGAATACAGATGATTTTTCAGGATCCCTTAACCTCACTGAATCCTAGAATGAATGTTCTTGATATTGTTACAGAAGGGCTTGTCGAATATAAGATAATAAAAAAAAATAAGGAAGATCATGCTAAAAGGCTTATGAAAGAAGTCGGACTCGATGAAAACTCAATATACCGCTATCCTCATGAATTTTCCGGTGGACAGCGCCAGCGAATCAGCATTGCAAGGTCTATATCCTTGAAACCCGATTTGCTTATATGCGACGAGCCCGTCAGCGCCCTTGATGTATCTGTTCAGGCCCAGATCATAAACCTTCTGCTGGATCTCAGGGACAGCTATAATCTCTCATATATTTTCATCTCACATGATATAAGTATAGTAAGCAACATAGCAAACCGCATAGCGGTTATGTATCTTGGAAAAATTGTTGAGCAAGGGCCCGCCTCTGATGTAATAAACAATCCCATGCACCCATATACAAAAGCTCTAATAAATGCTGTTCCTACACCTGGAATCTATAAAAAGAAAAAGATTGTTCTCAAAGGAGAAACTCCTTCTCCCTCTTCACCTCCGCCCGGCTGCCACTTCCACACTCGTTGTTCGGAAGTTATGGATATATGCAGAAAGACAGCACCGCAAGAATCAAAATCAGGAATGCGCCAGGTGTGGTGCCATTTGTATAAGGGGATAGGCTGAAGGTAGAAGGTAAAAGGCTTTTAGGAACAAATCATGCGCTATCAAAAACTTAGGGCATATAAGGTGGATAGACTGAAGGCTGTCAGGGAGCTTCAGCCTATCCACCTTAGTAGTTACAATTTATTCGGTGGAAACAGAACCTGTTGATTCTTCAATCATTGGAGTCTTTATCTCCGTGCTTTGTTCTTTTGCCGGCTTAATCTCCTGTTCCACCACCACATCGGATTTGACGGAAGTAGTGTCGGTTGCTTCTTCGGCCACCTGAGCCTCTATCATATCTGCCTTTTGTTCTTTTATCGATTCAATCTTCTGTTTCACTACATCGGATTTGCCGGCACCAACCTTCAACAATGACGCCTTGTTAAGATATCTCATTGCTTCATCAAGATCCGAAATAGTTCCTCTGCTTTCAGACACACCGGCTTTATACATTAAATCATTAAACTTAATGTCATTTAAACGGGTATAAGCTTTTTTACGAAGATCACCTGTTGTAGCGAATTCCAAGGCTTGATTCAGGTATGACTTTATAGCTACATAATCAGGAGTGTCCGACATGCCTGAAATAGCGTCTGCCTCGTCAATATAATAATTGAAAATAAGAGGAAATACTTCGCTTTCAGAATAAACAGCATTAATTTGCTCGGGCAACGGCACTCCGGGCAGAATCATCATCCGCTCTTCGCCCAGGGGGGCATACCTGCCCTGCCAGATCTCAAGTACTCCAGCGCTTTCTTTAATATAATATTTACTGTTATTCGAAGAACTTGCGCTTAGAATAAGTGCAACCAAAACAATAAAACCAGATGCAAGACCGAAAATTACCTTTTTCATAGTTGCCTTTTCTGCAGCTTCTCTTTTAACGGCTGCCTTTTCTGCGGCTTTTCTTTCAACAGCAGCCTTTTCAGCAGCAGCTTTTTCGGCAGCCTTTTTTTCAGCAGCTTCTTTCTTTATTTCAGCCCTGATAGTCGCCATATCTCTTTTTTTGAGCAATAGTTTTTTTATTCTTTTGGCTTCTTCATCACTCAAGCCCGAAACACTCGGCG
>DAOUSD010000138.1 GCA_030627405.1 Deltaproteobacteria bacterium | reverse complement strand
TTCAAACATGTTGGAGCGCCATAGATATTGCATAAGTGCCTGACATGTTTTGGTCATTTGATATTCGAAATTAGATATTGTTTCGAGTTTCGAGTTTCGATATTCGTATTTCGGATTTTGAGGTCCCCACAAACTCTAAATATTAGCACTTTAGCACTGACTTTGACGTTTCCCTGTAGTGGATGCAGTGCAACGCAGAAAATGGATTTTTTACGGAGCCGTCTTTTTCAGGTCATAAGAAATAACTGAACTTTTCGGACGTGTTCCTATAATAGAACCGCTTTTACTTATTACTGCCGCTACTATTTCATCTTCTCCATCATTGTCAAAATCACCAATAGCAAAGTCACGTATATAGCCGGAGATTTTTGCTGTTTTCCAGTTAGTTGTGAGCCCCAGGCCGTTCCATGAAAGCGACTCTATATGAGCTTCTTTGAATTTTCTTAGCTGTTTCAAGAGCCTTCCTGTTAATTCATAGTTTTTGACTGCAATAATTTCATATTTTCCGTCTAAATCAATATCGGTTATAATTATTCTCATTGGATAATATTGACGATTATCAGAGCCCGGCTCAAATGATGGCATTTCATAATAAAGCGTGCTGCCACCGTAATGAATATTTCCTGTCCATAAAATCCTGCCCGACTGATTGACAATTCTTATATAATCGGACTTGTCATAAGCAACAACAGTTTCTCCACCGTCGTTCATAACATCGCCAAGACAAAAGCCCATTAAATTTGAGCGGTTTGATGGAAGAATTTTTCTATCCGGAACATATTCGGTATTGTTCCAGGCCATTTCAAATATTTCGCTGGAAAAAGTATCAGGTCCGCCTGTTTTTTGCTTCTGACCAAACAGAACGCTTCCACGGCCTGGAAGTTCAGCCACCCTGTAATACCAGGCGCAGCTATCCACGATTCTATTATAATTTTTACCATCATATTCAAACACAATTGAATTAATAACATTTCTTTGTGGATTCAGGCTCGTTATAAATATTTCAGGATAACCGTTGTTATTAATATCTGCGACATCAACTCCGATGAAAATTTTATACTTGTCTTCATCTATCTTTATTATTTCTAATAATCGATTATTTTCAAACCGATAAATATGTACTGAATCAGAAGTTATGATTACTGTCTCAACCTTCCCGTCGCAGTCAACATCACCTAATGCAATACCATTTATAAGTTCCCTGAAATTTCTGCTCTTCCAGAATTCCCTCGAAGATTTTTGAGGGCGACTCACAATAAATGCCGGATTTAGATCGCTTTTTTTGCCTGCATCTTCAAATTCGCCAAAATCTTCTACGAGCTTCTCCGGATGAGCATATATGTTGTCTGTCTGCACCGGCTGAGTCTGCTTTGCGGGGACTTCTTTTGATAACATAACCCGGCCGAATACCTTTTCATTTATATCCTCAGCAAAAGTATTTATTTTCGGAATTACCTCACCAATACCCCGGGTCTGGTTAAAAAAAGCAAGGGTTTCTCTATCTCCCGTAACATCTACCATTTTTGAGTCAATACTAACGCTGTCTCCAAAAATTGTCAGGCTGCCAAAAAGAACATAATCCGCTTCAAGTTTGGCACCGACCTCCCTGGCTTTTTCTTCATTTAAAATACCTTCAAGGCTTTTCACGACCTTCTCAGTCTCTTGCCTGCCGACAATCTCCACATTTTTTTCAGAAGAAAGTCTGGAAGAAAGCATATCGAGCACGCCGTCTTTTAAAAATGTCATATCCTTTTCGGCATTTATCTTAAACGGTATAATTGCAACACGATACTGTTTCGCAAATGCTGAATTTGAATTAAAACTTATTATCAACAAAAACAACATACTTAAAACAATAAGAATACTGATCTTCCTTAAATATTTATTTTCAAATATATTCATTTCCCCAGCTTTTCCTTCAAAACCTCATTAACTATCTTTGGATTTGCCTTGCCTTTAGTCTTCTTCATTACCTGCCCCACAAAAAAACCCAAAAGTCTGGTTTTCCCGTTCCTGTAATCATCAACCTCTTTGGTATTATCTGCAAGCACCTTTAATATTATTTCTTCTATTGCGGAAACATCAGTAACCTGGACAAGGCCTTTTTCTTTTACAATCTTATCGGGCGACTTTCCTGTTTTTGCCATGCCTTCAAAAACAACTTTCGCAATCTTTCCGCTTATAACACCTTCCTTGATAAGCCTGAGCAGTTGCGCCAGGTTTTGAGATGATATGGGTGACTGCTCTATGGCCTTTCCTTCAGCATTTAAAAGGCCCATTAAAGATCCCATGATCCAGTTGCTGACGGTTTTGGACTCAGGGAATATTTTTAAACAATCCTCAAAATAGTTTGCTGTTGCCAGGCTTGCCGTCAGGACATCGGCATCGTATGAAGGAAGACCGTGTTCCGTTATAAAGCGTTTCTTTTTTTCACTCGGAAGTTCAGGCAAAGTTTCCCTGACAGCCTCTATCCAGTCTTCATCTATAACCAAAGGCAAAAGGTCGGGATCCGGAAAATACCGGTAGTCATGAGCCTCCTCTTTGCTGCGCATTGACATTGACCTGTTTGCAACAGGATCCCATAGCCTTGTCTCCTGCACTACCTTACCGCCCTCAAAAATAATTTCCTTTTGTCTCTTAATCTCATAATGCAGTGCCTTCTCAACATGCTTAAATGAGTTCAAATTCTTAAGCTCTGCACGGGTTCCGAATTGTTCAGCGCCGATAGCCCTGACCGACACGTTTGCATCACACCTGAAACTCCCTTCCTCCATGTTGCCGTCACATATGCCAAGGTAACGTACAATCGACCTTAGCTGTCTCAGATAATTCCCTGCTTCTTCCGGTGACCTGATATCCGGCTCGCTTACGATTTCCATAAGGGGTATGCCTGTTCTGTTAAAATCGACAAAACTAATCGATCTGCCGGGATCATGGCTTAACTTGCCGGCATCTTCTTCCATATGTATTCTTGTAATACCCACCCTTTTACTATAGTCGCCCATTTCAATATCTATATATCCAAACTGAGCAATAGGAAGTTCATACTGGGAAATCTGGTAGCCCTTTGGAAGGTCGGGATAGAAATAGTTTTTGCGTGCAAATCTGCTTTCATGCTCGATTTTACAGTTTGTTGCCAGAGCCATTTTAATTGTGTATTCAACAACCTTTTTATTAAGCACCGGAAGCATACCAGGCATGCCCAGACAAACAGGGCAGGTATGAGTATTGGGAGGCGCTCCGAATGATGTTGAACAGTTGCAGAAAATTTTCGTATCTGTCTTTAGCTGGGCATGAACTTCAAGCCCTATTACAGGTTCAAATTCCATTTTTTCCATTTATTGCCTGACGGCTTTGTAAAAAACTGTTTCAAGAAATCGTTCTCATTATAACCTGATATTTCTGTACAATTATTGATAAATAGTCAAGTTATATTTAAAGTTTTAAAATAAACGATTTACAGAGTAGGAATTGCCATACAACCAATCAACCCGGCTTCCTGAAAGCTGAAATATCCCGCTAAAACATCAAACCACAAATTTTCCCACTGGATACCGTCTTTTAAATCTCGGATTTCAGAGTCAATGATTTAAGGTTTTAAAATTAAACGATTTGGGCATTTTATTTTGACAAAGCATAGAACAGAAGTTAATAAAAGGTTTTCGTAATTTCTCAATAAATACTATTATCATGCGTGAAATATCGTATCAGGTCCCCGTCATTCCCACGAAGGTGGGAATCCATTATTTCTGGCTGCTTCGGCGCTTCTGGATTCCAACTTCCGCGGGAATGACGGTCATTTTTGCGACATTATATAGATGACAGGACAATAGACGAGTCCATCAGATTTATGAAACATACCGACCCCGCATGTGGGTTGTTATAAATTTGTAAATTTCTGTTTAGTATTGTTTTCAGAGGGACATCATGGAATTTTTCTTATGCGTACTTGGTATGGTACTGATTGTTGAAGGACTGCCGTACTTTGCTTTTCCGGAAAGAATGAAGTTCTGGTTGCAAAAAATTATTGAAATGCCGGACGAAACATTACGAAAATTCGGTCTTATAATCATGTTAATGGGTCTGTTTATAATTTATTTAGGAAAAAGTTAGGAATCGTGTTTTCAATAACTGACTATAACTATGACCTTCCAACGGAACTTATAGCCCAGAAACCGGTTAAAAAGAGAGACCAATCAAAGCTTTTGTTTCTTAATAGAAAAACAGGAAGTCTGTCGCATCATAAATTTTATGAGCTTTTTGATCTACTTTTACCAACTGATGTTCTGGTTGTTAACAATACTGAAGTCGTTCCGGGAAGACTTCTTGGAAAAAAAGATACCGGCGGAAAGGCAGAGGTGCTTATTCTTGATTATTCCAAGGCCTATAACAAAAAAGGAAACAATACTTTTGTTTACGAATGCCTGATAAAAGCCTCTAAACGCCCCAAGGAGGGCACAACTATTTTTTTCGATCAGGGATTGAAAGCTGAAGTAATAAACTCTCGCAATGGGCTTTATTCGGTAAAATTTACATGCAAGGGTGATTTTGAAGGATTACTTTACCGGATTGGTAAAGTTCCCCTTCCCCCTTACATAAGGCGGGATAAAGATGATATCGCCTGCGATGACAAAAAATCCTATCAAACAGTTTATGCCTCTCAAAAAGGCGCTATTGCAGCACCAACAGCCGGCCTTCATTTTACGAAAAAATTCATTGAAAAACTAAGATTAAAAAATATCAAGATAGTTGAAATTACCCTGCACGTGGGATATGGTACTTTTTTGCCTGTAAGAGTTTCAGATATAAGGGATCACATGATCCATTCTGAATGGTGTACAATCCCTGAAAAAAGCGCAGAAACTATAAATAACGCAAAAGCAAACGGAAGCCGGATCATAGCCGTTGGAACAACTTGCGTTCGCTCATTGGAATATCTATCTGATACTAATGGAAATATTATAAGCAACAGCGGAAACTGTGATCTATTCATATATCCTGGTTACAGGTTTAAAGTTACAGATGCAATGATTACAAATTTTCATTTGCCGAAGTCAACACTTCTGATGCTTGTATCAGCTTTTGCGGGCCGCGAAAATATTCTTAATGCTTACAGGGAAGCAATTAAGGAAAGGTACAGATTCTTCAGCTATGGTGATGCCATGTTTATTGCATAGATTTTTACTAAACCCTAAACCTTTGAACGTTTACAAATATGACCAATTTCAATGTAGTTGCGGAATGCAAAAAAACGAAGGCAAGGGCAGGATTGCTTCATACTCGTCATGGTATTATTGAAACTCCTGTTTTTATGCCGGTTGGGACCCTTGCGACAGTAAAGTCATTGTCCCCTGAAGAACTTCTGGAAGCCGGGGCTCAAATAATCCTTGGCAACACATACCATCTGTATTTAAGGCCTGGATGTGAAGTGATAGATCTGTTTTCCGGCCTTCACGGATTTACAAACTGGCACAGACCGATTCTGACCGATAGTGGCGGATTCCAGGTTTTTTCCCTTGCAAAACTCACAAAAATCAATGAGGAGGGCGTTACTTTTCAGTCCCACATTGATGGATCAAGGCATTTGCTGACTCCTGAAAAGGCTGTTGAAATTCAGATCTGCCTCAACTCAGATATAATGATGTGCCTGGACAACTGTATTGCCTATCCA
>DAOUSD010000260.1 GCA_030627405.1 Deltaproteobacteria bacterium | reverse complement strand
GCCGTTCACACTAGGGGCGAACCTCTGTGTTCGCCCTCTTTTGAGGATTAAAATTTAAGCCTGACGCAGAAATTGGGAAAATTAGCAGTTTTCGTTCAGGCACTAATTAACATGGAGCAACTTTCAGCTTGAATAAATTAAAAGCAATCATTTTAATAACGCTTTTTTTCTTATTTTTCGGCCTGTTCTGCTTTATACTTGATCTCTTTATATATGCAGACAGGCCTGCATCAACCATTGATCATAATGAAAAACTTATAATTATTAAACCAGGCCGGAGCTTTAAGTCCTTTTCAAAAAACCTGCAAAAAGATGGTATTATAAAAAGTCTGTATAAATTTAATTTATTTGCCCGCATTAAAGGATATGACAAAAAAGTAAAGGCGGGAGAATACATTCTTTCTCCTTCCATGACACCGTATAAAATACTTCAAATTCTGGCTGCCGGGAAGGTTTGTCTTCACAAGATAACTATACCCGAAGGTTATAATATACGTCAGATCGCCTCAATTACAGCCAGGGCCGGATTATGCACGGAAACGGAATTTCTATGTTCTGCAACCGACTCATCATTCGTACATGAAGAAGGAATTGATGCTGAAACTTTTGAAGGATATCTCTTTCCGGATACATATTACTTCTCAAGGGACGCAACTCCTGAAAAAATTATATCTGCAATGGTTAAAAGGTTCCGTTCTGTTTTTACTCCTATCAATAAAGAACAGGCAAAAAAACTGGGACTTTCAATTCATCAGGTAGTAACGCTGGCATCCATAATCGAAAAGGAAACGGGCGATCCCGAAGAACGGTCTGTTATCTCTTCTGTTTTTCATAATCGTTTAAAGAAGAAAATGCGGCTTGAAAGTGATCCTACGGTTATCTATGGGATAAAGGAGTTTGACGGTAATATAAAAAAAAGACATCTTAAAGCATCAACACCTTATAATACCTATAAGCTCCCCGGTCTTCCACATGGACCAATTGCAAACCCGGGGGAAAAGGCAATAGAAGCTGCTCTCTTCCCTGCTGATACGGATTTTCTTTATTTTGTATCAAAAAAAGACACTACTCATATGTTCTCAACTAATATAAGGGATCACAACAAGGCTGTAAGAAAGTATCAATTAAAAAAATAATGGAATTTGGGTAAAAGTTCACCACGGAACGACACGGAGTTTCACTGAAAATTGAAAACAATGAGTAAGTGTAACTACCCAGGTTCACGGTTATAGAGCGATGAAAATTGAACGGAAGATCAAAACGAAGCCTAACAATTATCTCAAAACAACTCGCTTGAGGGTGAGTTTATTGATAATTCAGTGTAATTCCGTGAAAATCCGTGGTGAACTTTTTACAAATTTTAGAATTTTAGGTAACTGCCAATGGACATTTCAGATTTTTCAAATGAACAGATTGCCGGCCAGCGCCTTATGGCAGGATTTGACGGAACCAGGCTCAATGATGACCTGATTTTTCTTATTGATACCCTGAAGATTGGAGGAATTATTCTTTTTTCAAGGAACCTGACTATCCCGGATCAGATAAAAGACCTGTGTATGTCTGTTCAGGAATATGCGATAAAATGCGGCCAACCACCACTGTTTATCTCAATTGATCAGGAAGGAGGACAGGTAGCAAGGCTGAAAGAGCCTTTCACACAGTTTTCCGGGAATCCAAGCATGAAAAATGAAGAAGATGCCGGACACTTTGCAGAAATAACCGCTTCTGAATTAAAAAATGTCGGGATAAACATGAATATGGCACCAGTGCTTGATGTGGCATTTGACAACAAAAAAAGTATTATGAAAAATAGATCTTGGGGGAATGATCCGGAATGGGTATCAAAGCTGGGAGCAACAGTAATAGAGCGACTTCAAAAAAATGGGATAATGGCTGTAGCAAAGCATTTTCCAGGAATCGGCAGAACCGTACTTGACTCTCATATTGAAATGCCTCCGCTTGACGCAGATCTCCGGACTTTAGAATCAAGCGATCTTCGTCCTTTTTACGAAGCTATAAAGCACGATGTGTCTGGGATTATGCTATCACACATACTTTATAGCAAAATAGACATAAAATGGCCTGCAAGTCTTTCAACTAAAATTGCAAAAGATCTTCTTCGGGACAGTATGGGCTTTGATGGAATAGTTATGACTGATGATCTGGATATGGGGGCGATTAAAAACAATTATGACATCAAAGCCGTCATAAAACAGATACTTTCGGCAGATATCGACATTGCTCTAATCTGCCACAAAGGGCCGAATATAGAAATCGCATATGAGAAAATTCTAAAGGGACTTAAGGATTCTAAAAACATAAAGGCTAAAGGAAAGGAATCTGTCCGGAGGATACTGAAAACAAAAGAAAAATATTTGCTTTAACCTAAATTTGTAAAATTCACCACGGAACAACACGGAGTTTCACTAAAATTTTAAGCAATGACCAATTTACTATTTTGCCTGATTCCCATGCTCCAGCGTGGGAATCCATATGATATACATTCCTACGCTGAAGCATGGGAACGAGAGAAATATTACATAATTCAGTGTAATTCCGTGAAAATCCGTGGTGAACTATTACCTAAATCTTAATTCTCGAATATACATCATCATTAATATCTGAAGACTTTCCATTTTTTAAGTAATGATAGCCTGTAGCTGCAATCATGGCTGCATTATCGCCGCAGAGATCAATTGAAGGAATATGAACTTTGATCCCTTTCCGTTCGGCATCCTTAATAACCCTTTCTCTTAATCTGCTATTCGCCGCCACGCCTCCAACAAGAGAAATCCGGTCGCAACCCATTTTCATTGCTGCATTTAAAACTTTATATGAAAGAACATCAACCACCGACTCCTGAAACCCGGCAAGAATATCGGGAGTCTGATCTTTATATTCATCACCGTGTGTCTGGATATAGCGGTTTACCGCAGTTTTTAAGCCGCTGAAGCTGAAGTCAAAACCGGACTTATCAAGGTATGCCCGCGGGAAAACTATTTTCGACGGGTTTCCCTTTTTAGCCAGCCTGTCTATAACTACCCCGCCAGGATATCCGAAGCCTATTGCTTTTGAGACTTTGTCAAAAGCCTCGCCGGCAGCATCATCCCTTGTCTGCCCCATAAGTTCCATCTCTGTATGAGATTTAACATAATAGATGCTTGTATGACCGCCTGAAGCCAGGAGTGATACAAAAGGAAATGCCGGCGGATTTGACTCCAGAAAAACAGAATTTATGTGCCCCTCAAGATGGTTTACGCCTATCCATGGAATACCAAGTGTATAAGCAAAAGATTTTGCAAATGAAAACCCTATTATTAATGAGCCTATAAGCCCCGGGCCCTGGGTTACAGCCAATGCATTAATTTGTTTAAAATTAATACCGGCCTTGCAGACAGCTTCCTTTACAATTGGTACAATGTCTTCTATATGTTTTCTTGAAGCAAGCTCAGGCACAACGCCGCCATATTTATGATGCACATCCACCTGGGAAGACACTACGGAAGATAAAATTTCAGAGCCGTCAATAACTATTGATGCTGCGGTTTCATCGCAGGATGTTTCAATGCCTATTATTATCATGATAACAGTGTTCTTTTTTCTTTCGATCAATCTTTATTGTTGAAAGATTTAAACAGATTTCTTATCATATAATTTTAAAACAAAACAACTATAATATTTAGGGCTCGGAAAAAAATAACTTGGCATTTTTGCATCCCGACTTCACCATATCTTTAACCGATCTTCAATCGCAAAAGTCCTCGAAATAGCTCGCTATTCCAGCGATTTTGCTCAATTAGATCGATTAAATCACCTAAG
>DAOUSD010000089.1 GCA_030627405.1 Deltaproteobacteria bacterium | reverse complement strand
GTCAGCAATGTGGCAAGTTCTCTTGACAGAAGATCTGCTGATGAGCCGGAAACGATGATATGCATGTCAGGATTTTTATCCTGCTGTATCCTGACCCAGCGCTCCCACTGGGGAAGCCTTTGAACTTCATCAAGAATAATGTAGCGCGGTCCCCGTGGGTCGACAAATGCCATATGGGCAGTTATTATCTGGTCAAGAAGTCGGGAGCTGTCCTGCACTGGAAGTCTTGGATCCTCGAAGTTCACATACAGGGTTTGCGATGGCTCTGCTGCTTTATTTTCTATAAGGTGGTTTATGAATTGAATCAGGATTGTAGTCTTGCCGCATCTTCGAACACCTGTAACAACCACGACCTGTCCTGTTGATGTGAGTCTTTCAAGGTTGTTTAAATAATCCGGACGGATGACACCTGTGAAGGGTTTTGTTCTCCAGAAGTTAAAAGGGGTTAAGATGTCAATTAATTCTCGTTCATCCATGATATTGAGTAATATGTTGTGACTTATAAAGTTTCCGACATGTCAGACAAAATTCGATGATTATGTACGATATATCTGAAATGTTTCAATTTTAGGATTGCTTTTAACTGTGGTGTACTTATGAACATCCTGCGAACGGTATGAGAGCTTGGGGGGAGATAACCGAGGCCAGCATCAACGGCGGCAGGCATCTGGTTGTGGGCAGTATTAAGTTCGTAGGCGGGTTGAGGACGAAAGTGCTGGCGAAACTGGCTGAGAAGATTGGGCGGGCTGAAGTTAGGATGGGGTGAACACAGGGGAGATTTGAATTCTGGTTTATTTCCTTTCTGTTTTGATGGTAACAATAGAATTCTGTAATTCCAGCTTACTGCCCTGTTTTTCCAGTTATTTTGATAGAATTTGAATATCTTTGAATAAGTTTGTCGTATTGTTCTATCTGGTAAAACTGCATGCATAGTTCAATTGGTGGAATAGTTCTTTTATATTCTTCAATCTTGATGCTTTCTACTTCAGCGTCATTTGGTTTTGTAGAATGTATAAACGCTTTGAATTCCTCTATTATTTTATCATCAGCTTCGATCATGACACTGACTGTCTGAACATCGTCAATAATGGTATTAAATGCATAAAAGTTATTTACTCCAAGAGAAACTGCCTTATTTACCAAAAGCACTCTGTAACCTACATCATGAGTTTTTTTACCTTCAATATTGAATTTAAATTTCATGATAAAACTCAGTCATCTTCAATTGATTTATATTTATATTTATCTTTTTATCAGGGAACTGCTGCCTATGTGACCAAAGAATATAATGAACCCATGTTCTAATTCTGACATTTCCGCGGGCGGGTACGACTGGTGGTGAGGTGCATGACCAGCTGTGCCGCAAGTATCCTGGTAAGGCGATCGTGACACTGGGGTACGGGCCGGATTTTACTGTGCTTCGCAGCCGGAACGTGCTGATGAATATACCATAGATGGTGAGAGAACTGCATAGTATAAGGATTAAGATCAACGTATGATGTTTTCTTAGCATTGATGAATCCAAGCCTGTTATTAAGAATTTAAGCCCCCTGTCACACATACTTTTTACAAACAATTCCCAATTTTTCACAGTCCTCTACTTTAACAAGTAACACACTCAAATCAACAATCTTATGAATAATACAAGCATAATGCATAAACATGTACACAAACGAGTTGAATGAAACAGAAACACCGGAACCCGTTGTCGACGTTCTGCGAACCATGTCCGAAGAAGAAAGATATCTTAGAAACATGCGTAAAGCCATCCGCACCATCGAAAGACTTACGGAAAACGAACCTTCGAATAATATCTATAAAATAAAACAAGAGTTGATGAAGATTGAAAAGATATTGAAACAAACCCGGCTCACAGATTTAATCGAAGAAGATGTAGGACAACGCATTCTTCCTGTGAAATCAGAAATGCCTGAATGGGAGGAGCAAGCAAACAGGAGTTTTGGCCAGAGGCTGGAAGACGCACTGGAACAGGTAGATTTCGAATTAAGTGGAAACTATCCGTTACTCAAGGTTTTGTTTTACACACTGGAAGTGAAACTATACAATAACAACGTCACAATCTGGTACGGTCCTCAGCAAGAGCAGTTGGACACCTGTAAACCAATTCCCGAAGTAGTGGCAAAAAAACTTCAGGCAAGTCACAAGAAGATCACCACGCGTAATTTTGATGACGAAACATTCCTCTTACACTTATACGAAGCATATAAAGCAACTGCTCATCGCAGTAAAAAAACAATCGGAGATTCGATTCCTGTTTCGGATATTATTCTGGAATATGCACTATTGACCCAGAATAAAAATTTTAAAATAAATCCGGTTAAAAGCAGTTACAGAGAGTATGGACGTGTCTTCTTTAGTTATGATCTGTATCAATTAAAGCAACGGACGATAGAAGACCATGTACTGAGCCTTGTTACTGCTACAAGAGCATATACGAGACGAAGGTCCGGTTTTCTCTGGATTCCATCTAATGAACATGGGGATGGCACATACATTTCACATATCAAGTTCAGGGAAGTGTGATCATGCAATATGGGCTCTATGAAGATGGCATAGATTCTATTTCAGCAAGAAAAATTATAGAGATTGTAGGTGGACAGGGAAATCCTCCTGAATATGGATTTCAATACTTCACAGCCGGATTGGACAGCTATCTCAAAACAATCGATGAGGATTATCTTGGAAGTTTTATAAAAGACGGCGGTTCGGCGTTTAAGATGGTGATTGGAGTATATGGTGGTGGAAAAACCCATTTTTTATACTCTATCAGGGAAGTTGCGTGGAATTACGATTATATTGCCTCATACATAGTTCTGAGTCCGGAACAAACGCCATTTCACAAATTAGAACAAGTATACAAAACAATTGTTGCAAATCTCATCTACCCACAGACCCCGGAAGAACTGCTGTCGGGATATGACAAAGGAATTGAGGCGGTTATCAAAACATGGTATAACCGGAAGTATCAGGAAATGGCAAACAAACTTTCTGAGGATCTTATATTACATGAACTCAATGCCTATGCGTTGGCACTTGGTCCTTACGAAAGCACGAGCTTTAGAAACGCAGTTAAAGAGGCTTTTTTAAGTCTGGCAGAAAAGCGTAACGATGATTTCACGCTGATCATCCAGTGGTTGAAAGGAGAGAACCCACCCAAAAATTTACTCAAAAATTTTAGAATATTTGAAAAAATAGATAAAAGCACTGCATTTAAAATGATCCGCTCTCTTATCCAGTGGGTTCGGGATATGGACTATGCAGGAATTGTCGTTCTTATGGACGAGGCTGAACAGACTCCAAGCATGACCACAAAGCAAAAAGCAGCCCTTTTGAGCAATATGAGGGAGTTGATAGATGAATGCGGACATGCCAACTTCAGAAATGCAATGTGGTTCTATGCGGTTCCCGATGAGAACTTTCTTGAAGGGAGAACGCAGGCTTACGAGGCTCTACGGCAAAGACTATCTTCGGTCTTCAATGCAGAGATAAACCCAACAGGTGTAAAGATATATCTTGAAGAAGTATCTGCAGATCCTGTGGAATTGTTGGCAGATATCGGAAGAAAATTAAGTACGATCTATGAGGTTGCATACAGTACAAAGTTCGAAACAAGTATACTCAATGAAACGATAGCTGATATTGCAAAAGCAGCATATGAACGGAAGCTCGAAATCGGATACAAGAGAGAATTTGTTAAAAATCTTATCAAGGCGTTGCATAAGTTGCGTAAAACCGGGCTGATTAGTGAGGTATGAAGTTGGACAAAACGATGTGTTTTGTAGAGCATGCCACATACGGGATTGGAAGGGTGCAGCAGACCCGGTTTGGCGGATTTGAGATATTTGTAAAATTTGAGGATGATATTTTACGATGGATCAGACAGGACGAGCTTGAATTTCTATCAAATGCCACACCGGTTCCAACCGTTGAAGTCACAGAACTAAAAGGACCAATCTTATCAAAAGAACGTTTTGAGGCAAGAAAAATAATAGAAGCACTTAGATTAGGTATCGTTTCTCATGAACAGGTAGATGAGTTCACATTTGGGCGAGATAAAGCAATTGAGCAGATTAAAGAATGGCTAAATCAAAACAACGGATCTCTGATTATTTCCGGAGAATATGGGATCGGAAAAACACATCTTCTGGATTATTTATACTCATCGGTCCTTAAAAGCAATTGGGCAGTCGCAAAGGTTGAACTTGATCCCAATGAACTGCCTTTGCATAAACCAAAGGCTATATACGAGGCTATAATTCGTTCGTTTAAATTCAAAACGCATAACGGTGATTTCAGGCAATTTCTGCGAGAGATTGCAGCGAGTCCTGATTGGTATGCACTGCAGGAACATGAGTACCTGGGAATAATAATTGAAAAAATACGATCCGGAGAGGATGACGAACATATCTATGAGTGGATCGAAGGAGAATCGACATACCATCCCAGGATGTATAATTATTCAACATGTGGAAATATTTATTGTTACATATTAAGTGGGATAAGCTGGGCGGCAAAAAACATTCTCGGACTTAATGGGTTTTTGATCCTATTCGATGAAGCCGAGAGCGTTGACTCGTTCTGGCATTCATCATACCAAAATAATAAAAGCTGGAATTTTTTCAAGGGACTTTTTCTGGCAGCTAACAATGATGAGCTATCACTGATAGAGACTAACGCGGAAAAATTTTATAAGCATTACCTTTACAAAGGATGGTGGGGCTATTACAGCAATTTGCAGTATTGCGGTCATTTCAAGCTACCTTTTACATGGAAAGTCCCGTGTAACTTAAAAACCCTATTTGCGTTTACCCCTGACGATGAATTATTTAACACAGAACCGCTAAATAATGTTGAAAAATTTGAAATTGGACCTATCAGTGCAGAATATTTCGAGAACATTTCAAAAAAGATTGTCTCATTGTACGATCTGGCATACAATTTCCAGGCAGACCCACGTGTTTTTACGTACATACCAAAGAATAACACCCGCAGATTTATCAAGGGGCTGGTAGAGGCTCTTGATCTCACTCGTTTTCATCCTGATAAGCCAATTGGAGAATTACTGGATGTACTCTGATAAGCGAAGTCTCAGACGTACGTGGATAACTTTTTTTGGCAGATATGGCAGGCTTCTACCTATTCAATCACTAACTATTCCTGTGGTTCTGGATAGGAAAAACGCAATCATTGTCTCAGCTACTGCCAGTGGAAAGACCGAGGCCGTGATTGCACCGCTGATAGAGCGAAATTTGAAGGAAGAGTCGGATGGTATGGCAATCCTCTACATTTCTCCGACGAAGGCACTGGTTAATGATATGTACGACCGCCTCAAGGGACAACTGGACGAACTTGGAGTTTCGATATCGATAAAGACTGGCGATACGCCACGATTTAATCCGAATAAGTCTCCAAATATTATGATCACCACACCGGAATCGTTTGATTCGCTGATCTGCAGACATCCCAATTCTTTTAAAAAGATAAAAGCGGTTATACTCGATGAAATACATATTATTGACAACACATATCGGGGGGATCAACTCAGACTTCTCTTGAAAAGGTTAAAATATATTTCTGACACATATTTCAATATATATGCACTATCTGCTACCGTAGCATGTCCTGAGGATGTAGGAAGTAGATATCTTGGAGATTTTGAGATCATCACTGACCGTGATAAACGAGATATTGAGTATACGCTTGTTGAATCGGCTAAAGAACTATTTGACTGTGTAAGAAGAGAGAACATTAAAAAACTGCTGATATTTTGTAATAAAAGAGTCACAGTAGAGGTGTTTTCAAGAGAATGTATTGATCTGTGGGGTTTGAACTGTGTTGTTGTACATCACGGTAGTTTAAGCAAATCGATTCGTGATGAATCCGAAAAATTCATGAAGGACGCACATTACGGTGTTTGCGTGGCTACTATGACACTTGAAATAGGAATTGATATCGGGGATATCGATGCTATCGTGCTTGCAGAAGTCCCATGGAGCATTTCATCGCTCCTTCAGAGGATCGGGCGGGGTAGCAGGCGTATGCAAAGAAACCGGGTCTTTGCATTATATGGTTCCGGGGATGAACGGATGCTTCTTGAAGGGATGTTCCATGCTGCAATGACCGGATACATCGAACCTGTTGATTATTCGCACGATCCGTCTGTTGTGGTGCAACAGGTATTCTCTATGCTTTATGCCAGTCCGAATGGGCTTACCGATGGATATTTTCGAAATATATTCGAAGAATTCTGCCCGGATGAAGAACTGCAGGATATCCTGACTCATCTTGTGAACAGCGAATGGATTGAAAAAACCTATGAGAAATGGTGTGCAACAACCAAATTAATGGATCTTGGAGAAAAGGGTGAGGTTCATTCGAATATTCCATCAAACAAAGTAGTAAAGGTTATCGACGTCAATTCCAAGCAAATGATAGGCGAGGTGCAGTATCCGATCGATGAGATTTTCGTACTTGGTGGAAGGGTGTGGCTGATCGTCAGGGAATCCTTTGGCAAGTTATATGTAAAGCCGGCAAAGGCGAGGATAGCTACTGCGAAGTTTAAAAGCCATGTATCGGAAGGTGCCTTTTGCTATCTGCTGCCAGTACACCTTAGTAAGTCAGAAACCCTTTCAGTCGTTAATTAAGAGATTGTCGGAAAAGTCCTGAACATCTGTTAAATTAATACACTGTCTTCACTACAATTCTCGTTAAACATAATCTCTGCCATTATCCCGCTAAAAATAAACGCCCACGCTTTCGATTAATTACATGTAAATCGATAGATATCGAAGCATTTATATTAGT
>DAOUSD010000063.1 GCA_030627405.1 Deltaproteobacteria bacterium | reverse complement strand
TTTCTCAAGTGTTGACTCTGGTATTTTATAGTTTTTTAGAATATCAATTATTATATATTTAACCTAATAAATAATTGACATTTAATCAAGTACTTAATATACAAAACTTCATAATTGCAGATTCGCATAATGCGGAGCTGAGCGAAGTATGAGCGGGCTCAAGCCGAAGGCTTGTAGTCCGCTAAGACTTTTCGCTCCAGCGGCTTTATTCGGGTGCGCGCATCAGCGCGCATCCGAATAACATATTTAATGGAATAATTTATAATTTGGTTGCTTAAAAGTCAAAACCTAAGTTTTTACACTCATAACCAATTGATATTACTGTAAGTATAATCTACTTTTTGTATATTTTGCGGCTATATCAATTGAGGGAGAAGAGGTAAAATGAAAAAGATTGTTATTCTTATTGTGGTTTTAGGTTTAGTCGCGATAGGAACATCCTATTTTTTAAAAACAGCGCATAAAGAGGTGAAACCTGCTAAACTGCTTCCGGCTGATACTCTGCTGATGGTCGAGCTTGTCAATATCGAAAAGAGCATTGATGGTTTCAAATCGGGAAAACTGGGACAGAAGCTTAACGAAATTGATTTGACTGGTGTCATGCAGGATCTGGAAGTACCAATAAAGGCAATTGAAGAGTATGAAAAAACTAAATCAGCGGTTCTTTCAACCCTTGACAGTATGTTGTTTAAAGAACTTTTTGGGCGGGAGACAGTATTGGCTGTTTTACCCGTTAAGATAGATCACCTGACACCAGAAGGTTTAAAGAAAGCCCTCGGTAGCCTGGTGTTGATTTCCCGCCCTAAATCCAGCGCCGAACTTGTTGAGTTTGTCAGCCGGATTCTTACGAAAAATCTGAAATTTCAAACCGAGGTCTATGCTGGATACGAGATTAAGAGTTTTGAGCTGGATTACGATATTACCGTTCATTATTCCCTGGCTGACGGTCTGCTGGTTGCCACTCTTGATCGGCAAACTATTATAAACTGTCTTGATCTCAGGAAAAACCAACAACCTTCGCTGGATCAAAACGAATACTACCAGAATTTACGCAGCAAACTTGCCTCCTCTGGAACTAAAACATTTGTCTATAACAATACTAAAAAGATGCATGAGAGTATCCTTAATATTTCGCGGCTAATTATCAAAAAAGAAGAATTTTCCGACACGGAACGTTCTTTAGCCGGTTTTAAAGGTTTGAAAGCGATCGGATATGCGTCATACGATGACGACAGCGAACTGTTGCAGAACAGAATACTGGTCATGATCGACAAAAAAGGTTTGGAACCGGTTTATGCTAAAGTATATTGTTCTAAACCTGGGGAAAACAAAACTTTGCAGTTTGTACCGGACAATACCCTCGTCTATTACTGGGCAAACAATCTGTATCTTAAGTCGTTTTGGGATATATATTTTGAAAATCAATATCTGAATGATGAAGAAAAGAAATCTATGAAAACCAGTCTTGAAAAAGAAATTGGTGCCGGCTTCGATGAAGTACTTCAGGCTTTTGGCAATCAGTTTGGGCTAATTCTGACAGATATTAATACAGGAGGGCCTTTCCCAATCCCTAAATTAACTTTTTTTGTGGAAACAGCAGACCAGGATACGGTGGCAAAGCTCATAGACTCAGTAACGCAGAAATCGGGAATGGTTCTGCAGAAAGAAGAGTTCAACGATATAAAGATAAGGTATATTATATTGCCTTTTGGAAATGATGTGCAGCCCGCTTATGCCTTTTTCAATGGCTTTTGTCTGGTATCGATTAACCATCAGTTGATAAAGGATATAATCAGTACTTACAAGAATGGTGACAACATTACTACTGATAAGGATTTTTCGGCTGTCAATAAAGGGTTAACCGATAAAAATAATAATATAATGTTTGTCAAATTTGATCAGCTTATTGATAAAATCAAAGAACTAATCATCTTGGGAAGAAATATGATGGTGCTTAAAGATCAGGGCAAGGCGGAAAAGACCGCTATAGTTATAAATGGAGTTATTAACCCGGCACTGGATGGTCTAAAGATGTATAGAACCATTGGTTCACGTACCTTTACCAAAGAAAATGAAATCGAAGCGGATATATATTACAAGATTGATAGATAATCCATGCCCTTAGCAGAAAATACGATAATAAGGCGCAGGAAAGGGGGAAAACCCACGAACGGTAAGGAAGTCAACTGCCACGGTCTTCCAGCGCCCTTTCAACTCTCAACAGGAATATTTCCTTTTGGATCGGTTTTTTGATATAATCCATAGCTCCAAGTTTAAATCCCTTTAACTCATCCTCAGGATCGGTTCTGGATGTCATAAATATCACAGGCGCTTTAATTCCTTTTTGACCCATCATTTCAAGCAATTTAAACCCATCCAGGTTAGGCATATTTATATCAGAGAGTATAAGATTAAACTCTTCTTTGCCAAGACAAAGAAGAGCTTCTATGCCGTCCCCTGCAATGGTAACTCTGTAACCGCGGTTTTCAAGTAAACGGGCAATAAGCTTTTGCGTCAGACTGTCATCCTCAACAATGAGGATTAACGGCGGTTCTTCTTTTTTTAATTTTCCAGGCGCAACCGCTGAAACAGTCGCTTTTGCCGGAGCAGCTTCCGGAATAACAGTTTCAGCGGGTGCAATCTTTTTCAAAGGCAGCTTTCTAAAATCTATCTCTTCAATCAGAAGCTTATCGTAAATATCTTTTGGAGCAAAAAGATGATTTCTCATCTTTTCAAGCGCATGATCGGTTATCAGGTAGTCTCCTCTTGTGTGTGTAAAAGCCCTTATCTCTGCAATAGAAATACCCACGCGAACCATTTCAGAAATTTTCGGGTCAAAGGAGAGAATTTCATACAACCCTTCACGTCCATAATAGCCTGTGTTGTTGCATTTTGGGCAACCAACAGGATGTGCGACCATAGATGGGATATTGTCTATAAACGGCGACAGCATTTCCACCTCTTCCTGTGAGATCGGAACTATCTCTTTGCAATGCCCGCAGAGCTTTTTTAGCAATCCCTGGGCTAGAACGGCAACAATGGTATCTGCCATTATTCTCCGGTCAATCCCTAACCTTTCAAGACGAAAAATAGCGGTGGTGGCATTTGATGTATGCATAGTCGTAATGGTCAGATGTCCCGTACTTGCAAAGTCAATACCCATTTTTGCAGAATAGTTATCCCTTATCTCTCCCATGTAGAGTATGTCAGGATCCTGTCTGACCGAGGCCTTTAAAAGAGCATCAAATGTAACCCCCGTTTTTTCATTTACCTGTTGTTGATTGGCCAGTGGTATGCGGTATTCCACAGGATCTTCAATAGACATGAGGCTCCGGATTTGGATGTCTATCTTGCTTAAAAGACTGTAAATTGTTGTGGTCTTTCCTGATCCTGTGCCGCCCACTATAAGGATCAGCCCTGCCTTTCGGTTGGCGCAGGCGATCAACGTATTGACCTGTTTTTCTGTCATGCCAAGTTCGGTTAAGTCTTTTGGTTTGGCGTATGGCTCGAGCATTCGCATAACAAGACTTTCACCGTCAGGAGTGGAAGTGGTGGATATTCTGAAGTTGAAAGTTCTTTCATCTATGATTGCCGCGAATGTCCCGTCCTGGGGCTTCTTTCTTTCCGCTATATCAAGACCTCCAATTACCTTATAGCGAGATATGAGTTTAATGCCCGTATTCTTCTTTATAGTGACGATGTCTTTTAAATCCCCATCAACCCGGAAACGGATTACAGTGTCGAGTTCTTTGGGTTCTATATGAATGTCGCTGGCTCTTTCTTTTACAGCCTTATCAAGAAGGATGTTGGAAATATGGACAACCGGTTTTTCTTTGATTTTCGATTTTGAAACAAGTCCTGCAGCTTTCCTCCTCTCTTTGGTCGGGAAAGACGTTTTGGGCTTCGCTGGTTCGCCATGTTCGAACAACGAGTCAATATTGCCTGGTTCCGTTATCATGAGTTCGAATTTTTTGTCGATACCCGACAATCTCATCAAATTGTCCATGAGGTCCCAATCAAAAGGGTTGCTGAGCACAAAGCCTTCTTTTCCGGATGCATTGCTCACAGGCACAACATGGTTTGACCTGCAATATGTCGTTGGAAGCACTCCCAGCCGGATATGATCAGTATTGATCTTGGAAGGACAGGGAACTTTCAGAAACTTTGCTATAAGTTGAGCTATTTTGCTTTTGCTGATTTTCACGGCTTTGGATATCGAATAGATCTTTTGTGGTGGAATGTTGGAGAATTTATATCGTTTTTCAGGTTCTAAGGCTATTTGAGCGAAGAGAAATTCCTTGAATTGAAGAAATTCAGACGGCAGCAGCTTTTCGCGCCATCCCCTGTCATTTTTCCGCAGTTCTTTCCATTGTGTATCTGTCTTTATATGTTTGCGGATTTTCTGCAGGAGGTCATCTTTTTTGATTGGTTTCACAAGGTAGTCTGTGGCGCCAACGGAAAAGGCCCTGGCTTTGTCCTGTTTTTTTCCAAGGGCTGTGACAAATATTACAGGGATATAAGAAGTTTCATTATTTTTCTGCAGTTTCGAACAGACCTGATACCCGTCCATATCCGGCATCATAATGTCGAGCAGGATGATATCGGGCCTTGTCTTTTTGGCCTTCTCAAGGGCATTCCTGCCGCTTGCCGCGGTTATTACATCCAAGCCTGCATTTTTGATCAGCCGATCCAGAAGCTTTAGTGTCACCTCATCGTCGTCAATACACATGATCAAAGGCTTTTGCTTTTCATTCATATGTCACCACTCTGTTTCTTCCTGTATCCTTGGCCCTGTAAAGGGCTAAATCAGCCTTTTCTATCATGGCTTCGAGAATATGAGATATGTCTTTTTTCCTCCCTTCCGGAATAGCGCTTGTTAAGCCGAGGCTTATGGTTATATCCAGCTTGTTGTCACCTATTTGAAAGGGCTTGCCGGAGATTGAGGTGCGGATTCTCTCCGCAATTTTTTTTCTGGATTCGGCGTCTGCCCCCGGCACTCCGACGCAAAATTCCTCTCCGCCGTATCTGCCGATGATATCGTATGGCCTCAGTGCGGCCTTTAACCTGTTTGATATTTCAATCAGGACCATGTCGCCCGCGGTGTGTCCCAGGGTGTCGTTGACCCTTTTGAAGTAGTCAATGTCTATTATGATCAGTGAGTAGTAATTTTTTTCACGGGACGCGCGGTATATTTCATTTTCAAGACGTTTGAAAAGTTCTCTTCTGTTCAGAAGTCCGGTAAGTGGATCCGTAATGGCCAGGACATGCAGCTTTTTGTTTGCCTCGTTCAGCTTGTGTTCAAGGAGTGAAATTCTCCCGGCCACCTTAATGCGGGAGGCAAGTTCTTCCCTGGCAAAGGGTTTTGTCATATAATTGTCGCCGCCTGTTTCAAGCCCCTCGACAATGGCCTCTGTACTCCGCTTTGATGTCAGAAACAGGATATAGATATAATGCGTGACAGAGGTCCTTCTTATCCGCCGGCAGAGTTCAATGCCGTCCATCTTCGGCATCGTCCAGTCAAGAAGAGCAATGTAGATATTGTCCTTTTCTTTTTGAAATATACTCCACCCCTCATAGCCGTCCTTTGCCTCCAGGACTTCATACCCCTCGTTTTCCACTATTTTTTTTATGAGCAGGCGTGTGCCCAGATCGTCTTCTACAACGAGCGCTTTCATTTTTTCTCCCACCCGGGTTTTGAGACAAAATTCTTAAACCTTTCAACCTCCTCTTCAAGCTCTTTTAAGGTTTCTTCCGCTCCCTCGATATTTTCCGATTTGCCCATCTTTTCAAGCTTGTAGGAAATCTCATATACGCAGGTCAGCCCCAGGTTGCCCGAAGATCCCTTCAGGGAGTGGGCGGTCTCATCAATGGCCTTGAAATCCTTCTCCTTTATGGCCCGGGAGATCCCTGCCAGTTTTTCAGGACAATCGGCCTTGAATATTTCGATTAGCTCCTTTAGAAATTCCATATCCCCATCGGTTATTTCCCGTGCATGATCCATGTCAAATACCGGTTTTATCATGTTGTCCATTTTAGTTTGCCCCTCCTTTTTCTTATTTATTCAGAACCTATTCTATGATCCCGAACAGCTCGGCTATCTTGATCGGCTTTGTGGTGTAGGCATCCGATCCTGACATAGTTCATTGGAAAAACTGTGAACTGTTAAATTTATACCCTGTTTATTACAGAGGCCATATACCCTGCGCCAAATCCATTATCTATATTCACAACGGCAATATTTGAACTGCAACTATTTAACATGGCAAAAAGAGCTGTCAAGCCACCAAGATTTACACCATAACCTATGCTTGTCGGAACCGCTATAACCGGTCTGCCGACCATGCCTGCAACAACGCTCGGAAGTGCCCCCTCCATACCAGCAACAACTACAAGTACAGTTGCTTTATCTATTAATTCTTTATGATCAAATAACCTGTGGATGCCTGCAACTCCAACATCAAAAATTGATTCAACATTGTTTCCCATATACTTTGCTGTAAGACAAGCTTCTTTTGCAACAGGTATGTCTGATGTGCCTGCTGAAAGTACGACAATAGTTCCTTTACCTTGCATAATTATATCATGTTTTTTCCATACAGCCATATTAGTATCTTCATGATATTCAATGTCTGGAAAACGCGAGATCACTTTTTCCGCAAGATACTTATTAATACGAGTAATCAATACAATGTTTTCCTGAAGCATCATCTTCTCCAATATTCCAATAATCTGGTCTGATGTTTTTCCCTGTCCGAATATAACTTCGGGGAATCCCTTGCGTAGTGAGCGGTGATGGTCTATATGTGCATATTCAATGTCCTCAAACAACAGGTATTTAAGAGACTCTATTGCATCGTCAACAGTTGTCTTTCCTGATGCAACAGAAGTAAGGATTTTATCTAAAGAATTTAGATTCATTGTTTTTATACCTTTGAAAAAGAATCCGACAGGATAACAGGATAACAGGATAAGGGCTCGCTAAACAAGATTTGTAGCCGTTTACGGAATATTGAAATTAGAAATTTGGTCTTCATGCTACAGATAAACAAAATTATAATTAATGGTCAATAAAATCCTGATATGGAGTGAATAAAGTTTATGAAGATAGTAGTAATTATACCATCTAGATATGGTTCAACGCGATTTGAAGGCAAGCCGCTTGCACTTATTGCCGGGAAACCCATGATAAATTGGGTATACGAAAGAGCAAGTAAAGCAGAAAGCATAACAGATGTTGTTGTAGCTACGGATGATCAGCAAATTTTTAATACTGTAAAGGAGTTTGGCGGCAATGCCGTTATGACTTCAAAAGAGAATAGATCCGGCACCGACAGAGTTGCAGAGGCTGCTGAGCTTATTGGTCTTAACCTGGATGATATTATTGTGAATGTCCAGGGGGATCAGCCCCTTCTTGACCCCCGATGTATTGACGATCTGGTAAAACCCTTTTTTACAATTCAGGATCTTGAGATGAGCACACTTGCTTTTAAGATTATTAATAAAGATGAAATAACAAATCCAAAGGATGTTAAAGTTACATTTGACGACAGGGGCTTTGCTCTGTATTTTTCCA
>DAOUSD010000303.1 GCA_030627405.1 Deltaproteobacteria bacterium | reverse complement strand
TATTTCGGGCGTTTACCAGCGATTCGATTTTCACCCATTGGGTGAAATGTTATTATTTAATAACGTCTTGATATAGTTTGACTAATAGCTAAAAGCTAATGGCTAATCGCTCATTTTAGGTAAATATAACCTGTTTGACACAAAAATTGAATCTTCCACAATTGACGATTTATTCAACGCATTCAGAAATAATCCGAATATTCCATCAAAAGAGACATTTGTTAATAAACTAAAAACAAAACTAACGGCAAAGATGGAACTGAAGCTGGAATTTTAATTTGGGTCGCAATGAAGATGTATTATCGCCGGTAAACGGCAGCATTACACACCTCGCTTCCTTCTAAAAGGCTTATATTCGGTCAAAACGGAAAAACTGCATACTAAATGTCGCTCGCCCCTGGGTTGCAGATCTTAATGAAGTTGAGTAACCGAACATCTGAGCCAGGGGGATTTTTGCTTTTATTGACTGTAATCCTGTTTTAGGCTCTATAGATTCAATTTTTCCTCCACGGGAATTAAGATCACCGATAACGTCTCCCATGAAAGATTCCGGAACAAACACTTCAACAGACATAATCGGATCCAGGAGAAAAGGCTTTCCATTTAATAGAGCCTCTTTGCAGGCCATGGATGCGCAAACAGTATATGCGAGTTCCGAGGCAAGCGATTCTTTGCATGATCCACCTGTAACAATTGCTTCAATATCCATAACCGGATATCCCATCAATGCCCCGTTTTCTAGAGATTCCATAACTCCTTTTTCGATAGCATGAATAAAGACTTCAGGGATTGTTTCAGGGGAAATTTCTGATCTGAATTTATTACCCTTTCCTCTGGCCAGCGGCCTGAGTTTCAATTTTACTTCGCCAAAAAGGTGATGCCCTGCGATTTCCTTGTCAAATACAGATGACGCTTCGGACTCAGTTGCTATGGTTTCTCTGTAAACAACCTGCGGCTTTCCTACATTAACGTTTGTGTGAAATTCGCGCTGCATCCGGCTGATTATGACTTCCAGGTGAAGTTCTCCCATGCCGGAAAGAATTTTTTGCCCTGTATCTTCGTCTTCACGAAGCCTCAAAGTTGGATCTTCCGCCAGAAATTTATTAAGAACATGGTCAAATTTTTCCTGGTCGGCATGGGTTTTCGGCTCTATGGCCACAGATATTACGGGTTCATAAAATTCAATTTTTTCAAGCAATACAGGATGATCAATGCTGCAAAGCGTTTCACCTGTTGAAGATTCTTTTAATCCTATGACTCCAACAATACTGCCTGCACCAGCCTTTTCTATACGCTCCTTTTTATTGGCATGCATTCTCAGAATACGGGAAAGTTTCTCTTTTTTCTTGCGAAAAGGATTGTAAACATCGTGACCGGCCTCCATTTTTCCACTATATATTCTGACATAGGAGAGTTTTCTTCCTTCGATCATTGAGACCTTGAATATTAGGGCTGCCAGCGGCTCAGTATCTTTTGCCGGGCATTCAATCGGTTCGCCGGTATCGGGATGCGACCCTTTAATGGGGGGGATGTCAACAGGGCTGGGAAGGAAACGGATAATTGCATCAAGGAGCGGCTGAATTCCTTTATTTTTCAGGGCGCTTCCGCAGAATACAGGGACCAGATTTAAATTAATAGTTGCCTTTCGTATAGCATTAAGAAGGCTTTCATCGGTGATTGGAGATTCGGAAAGATATGCCTCCATTATTTCGTCATCGACTTCGGCCGCAGTTTCAATAAGTTTTTCGCGATATTCATTTGCTTTATCTATATATTCACTGGATATATCTTCAGTTGAGTATGTATCTCCAAGTGTGTCATCGTCCCAGATAGTCTGTTTCATTTTAATCAGATCTATTATTCCCACAAAGTTTTCTTCAATTCCGATCGGCAGTTGCATAATAAGAGGATTTGCGTTCAGCTTTTCTTTCATCATCTTTACTGCGCCGAAAAAGTCAGCTCCAATTCTGTCCAGCTTGTTGATAAAAGCTATTTTGGGGACAAGATATTTGTCAGCCTGTCTCCAGACTGTTTCCGATTGCGGCTCCACGCCTCCGACGGCACAAAAAATACCTATGGCGCCGTCAAGTACTCTCAGAGAGCGTTCTACTTCGATTGTAAAATCAACATGCCCGGGAGTATCTATGATATGGATTTCGCAATCCTTCCAAAGGCAGGTGGTAACGGCAGAAGTAATGGTGATGCCTCTTTCCTGTTCATCGGGCATCCAGTCCATCACAGCTTCACCGTTATGGACTTCGCCGATTTTGTGTGATCGGCCGGTATAATAAAGTACCCGCTCTGTAACGGTTGTTTTTCCGGCATCAATGTGTGCTATAATACCGATATTTCTTATTCTGTTAATACTGCTTTTTTTCATCATCTTATCAATAGCATGTTGGCTTTAATGGGGAAACGCAAATCAATATGGCCTGCAAGAGTCATAGATTCGTGTCCCCCGATCAGTATTTTTACCGCATCGATTCCGGCAATGTTTAGAGTTAATGAATTAACTATCGAATATATTGTAATAAGCTCTGTCTTAATTCCGCCGGGATGACGCTCTTTAACCTCTTCTGTTAAGTCTATATAAGCGGTTCCATTTTGTGTGAGATAGAAAGCGCTGAGAGTTGTGCCCACAGGTATTGTTCGCATAAGCCCTTCAAGCGGCCCTTTTATAAGAGCTTCAATTATGGTTTTGCCAAGTTCTGCGGGATCAGAAGTTTGAGAGATAGTTCTTTCTTCAGCTATGAGAAAGGAATTGCCTTTATCAGCAAAGTATAGATGAACTTTTTTCTTATCAAATTGTTGTGGGTTTACATTTTGGACATTTTTTTCAAGTTCATTCAAACGCGGCGATTTTTTGAGCCTGTTGTGAACAATGAGATATATAGCGCTTAAAGCTATAATAGCTATTACAATATATAAAATATGACGCTTTTTGTCCATAAGAAAATATGTAACTGCTCGGGTTGTTAGGTTCACGGTTAGTTGCCCGAACGAAAACTAGAAAATTTTTTCAAGTTCAAGAAAGGCACAAATTTTAACCGCAGGAATACAGTAGGGGCGAACCTCTGTGTCCGCCCTCTTTTGAGGATTAAAATTTAAGCCTGACGCAGAAATTGGGAAAATTAGCAGTTTTCGTTC
>DAOUSD010000301.1 GCA_030627405.1 Deltaproteobacteria bacterium | reverse complement strand
GGCTCCTGATCCTAGTATTTCTGAACCATTGTAAAGACGATATTGGAGCTGTCTTCCTTCATGTGCCTGGCAAGATCATTCTTGTTGTCAGCCCGGTAAACAGTTTCACCAGTCAAACCGGCAGTGCCTCTTAACTGGCCTTCAAGATTTATCCTGTCCGTGACCACCACAATCTTGAACCTTTTCATATCATAAATGGTCCGCATCTTGCGCACCATAAAAACCATTGTAAGGCTTTTGCCTGACCCTTGCGTATGCCAGATAATACCGCCTCGCTGATCTGTATCACCGTGCTCTATTCTTGTCTTACCAGTTCTGAGTCGGAAAATCGCCTTATACACGGCCCGAAACTGCTGATACCTGCACATAAGCTTTACCTGGCGGCCTTGAACCTGATCGAAAAGAATAAAGTTTTTTATGATATCGAGGAGATGCTCCTTTTGCAGCATGCCTGCAATCAGAATCTCCTGACTGTTTAACTTCTCTTTTCCGAGGCGACTTGCAACCTCACTCATGAGAACAGGGCTTGTATCCTTCCACTCCATGTAATGTTCATACCCAGCGCCCACAGTGGCTGCCCGCGCCTCCTGCCGGAATGTACCGACCAGAAACTGATTGTAATAAAAGAGCCGTTCACAACCCTCGTCTTCTTCCACCTCCGGTCTCTGGTTGGAATATCTTAGAAGCTGGTTTATCCCTTCTTCCATGGGATTGGATATTTTAGGGCTTTTACATACCACAACGACAAATGGAATCCCGTTGACAAAGAGCACAATATCCGGAGAAATAAAGGTCTTTCCACCGGGCACATCCACCCTGAACTGATTTATCGCCAAGAAATCATTCTTCTCAGGATGATCAAATTCAATTATGGCAACGGTCTTTTCTTTTCCACCATGCAGGGCAGGATCTCCTTCTACTTCAACCGCATGCGCGATGAAATCAAAGGCTTTCTTGTTTGCTTCCATCAGTTTCGGCGCACTGATTCGCTCTAAAGAGCTGACCACCTGATTAACACGGTCATCGTCAAGCCAGAAATTTCCGTTATCATCAAGATTGATCTTCTTGATCGCTCTGCGCAATCTATCAGCCGGCATGACATCGCGGAAGCTGTCCCGCTCCGTTAGATACGGCACATCAATATCACCCTCAATATGCTCCCAGCCCATCTCCTTTAACTGCTCGATAAAGGGGACCTCCACATATGTCTTTTCATCAGGTGTTTGTGCCATACGCTTTTCTTTTCTCAATCCTTTTTCTGAAATGCCAGTTCCGGGTGATTATTGTTTAACCATTCCAAAACGTCTGCTTTCAATTCTTTCACAAACTCAATGAGTTCATCGGCATCATGTCCTGTGACGCCTCCAACATAATCATATTCCACTATATTTCTTTTTGATCTACATGAATTCAGATATTCTGCATCATCCTTTCTCTTGTTCACAAGTATTAAAGGCAATGCCTGAATGGTGCGGTAGTGTTGTAATGTTCTCTCTGCCTTAAAGCCTTCAGCGTAGAGGAGGATCGTACATAGCTTGAGTGCCGCATTATAAGCAATCCCGAACCGCCAGTCATCTGAAATACCTCCCTTTGCATCTTTCAAATCACGATCAATGATCATAACTAAATTCTCAATCTCTTCTTTACTGGTTTTATGTCTGCGCAACCAGCCATTATCAACCCATTGATTCAAGCTCATTTTTATTTCCTATGATAAAAATCTTGGGCGCTTCAAGGACCTGTGCAATGAAGTGTTCCCTATTTGTTTTTCGTTTGACAAGTTCATTTACACTTAAAACATGCGGGTTGATTTCTCTGCCAATTTGCTCGGACACTCCTGATAACATACCGGTTAATTTCCTCAACCCCAGTTTCCCAATGACCATTAAATCCACATCGCTCCCGGCCGTTTCCTCATGGAGGGCAATGGATCCAAATACAAAAGCTATGCTGATATCTGAATCCTGTCTTAATGCATCTTTTAGAATATCCACTAAACCGATTGTTTTCAGGGCAAGACTCCGAATATCAGGATAAAGGGGATGTTCTTTATTGGCTCGATAGTAAAGGCGGTTCCCATCTTTTCGTTTCTTAACCAGGTCCAGGCGCAACAGTTTTTTCAGTTCTGTCTGTATCGTCCCTATGGCATATCCCGAACGCCTTTCAATCTCACGCATGTGCAACTCTTCGGCACTTGTTCCGAAGAGCAGGCGAAATATCTCCGCCCGAATCTTAGATGATAATATTTCCGCTAAAACATTCATAATGTATGCCTGTATCATACAATTGTATGGTTATGCAATACAATTGGATTGAAGTTTTTCACGAAATACTCGATAAAAAGAAATAGCGCTCTCAATCAAGGCCTGCTCGCAAAGAATTTTGAGTTTTTGAGGCGATTGATGAGTGAACAATTCCTGTTTGCCCTGTGCTTTACTTAAATCAGCCAGATACCAACTGGTAATAATGGGAATTGTGGATAGCCCCGCAGAAAATTGTCGCAATGTCATCATAATGGTTTCTTTCCGTTTGTTCTTTATAACAATCAACCAGAGGTTCTTCGACCTTGTCGAATCGCTTCAACAGACAAAAATCCAGGATAAAATGCTTAACCCATCTTTTTGACTAAAAAAATAAATCCTATATATTACAGCATGTTACTTTTTTCAAACCTTCATTATGGCACTACTTTTGTTTATAATTGTTTTGACCGTTTTGCCAGGATGAGGGCATAAGCATAGAGCAGAGTATATTTTCTGTTGTCTTGGCTCAGGCCGCGTGCTTTTTCTTACATATACAACAGCAGCATCTCGACACTGCATGGAAATTGTTGTTCGATTTTGACCTGTCAGTTGTTTTCTCAAATCAGACCAGCTACTGTTTATACCAGTTTTTTTTAATTGATAACGGATACTGTGAACTAAATGGTAAGCCAAAACACTAATAAAAAGATGAGCTGTTACCCGTTTTGTAAGTTGGTGGAAAACCGGCCGCATTCCAAGCTCAGATTTTAGCGATCGAAATGCTGCCTCCAGATCTGTCAACATTGTATATGTACGCCATAGAGCGGCTTCATCCAGTTCCATGTGGGTTGTTCTGATACAATATACTCCAGGCAGACTATCTTTTGTACTTGCAATAGGTTGGCGTGTCC
>DAOUSD010000251.1 GCA_030627405.1 Deltaproteobacteria bacterium | reverse complement strand
TTAACCTGGCAAAGTCCAAAAGGTTTTTTACTACGCCTACACAGCGGGCTGTCTCTTTTTCGATAATTTTGATCGGTTCAATCAAAGGATCATTCAAAGGAATCTCATCTAAAATATCCTGGACAAAGCCGAGGATAATTCCAAGGGGGTTGTTGATTTCGTGGGCAATGCCTGCGGCCAGCTCACCCATGAAGGCAACTTTGCTGGATCGATGAAGCTGATCCTGCAACATATTTCGCTCTACAAGCAGCCTGCGGTATCCCTCCTCATCTTCCCGTGTTTTTACTTCCCGGATCCGCCTGGAGGTTACGTCCCTGACAATTATAAGCAGATACAGCGCCTGCCGGTAATCAAAGGGGGCAAAAGAAACATTTGCCGTAAACATCTCACCATTTTTTTGCTTAAGATCAATATCAACCTCAGTCGTTCTTTTGATATCAGGCAAACACGAGAAAATATATCGGTCTTGTTCATAAGGCGCGCACAGATCTTGCAAGTTGTTCTTCAAAAATTCCAGCCGGCTATACCCCATACACTTTCCCAAGCATTTGTTGGCAAAAATTATCCGGCCTTTGCTGTCTGCGATCATCAGAGGAAGGCGCGCCTCTTCAATCATGGTTTTAAACAACGGCATCTCCGTATCCTGGGAACGGGGACGAAATAACTTCACCAACTATGCATCACAGCTTCAGGCCACCTTTGCCCGATCTCAAATCACAAAAATATCAAAATAGCCTGCTATTCCATCAACTTTTGCAATTTGAGATCGAACAAATTTAACCCAAATCTATGCGCCTGCTTGGGGAAGTTATTTCGTCCCCGTTCCTAAGGGATTTATAAAAATAAATTATTATACAACATCCCGGCATAATCTTGCAACAGGCAAAACCTGCAATCTCGCCACAAAAAACGATTTTTCTCTCAACTCAATCTTTTTCTTGCATTAAAACTATTTCTGATTATAACCTGACCCAAATGAATATCCAAAACCGACTTAAACTCACCAGAGTTGCCCTGATAATTGTCTGGAGTATCAGTTTTTTCTGTTTTGTTATGACACTGATGACAGGCATGCAATCGCCCCATGCCGGGCCAAATAGCTTTGTTTGGCTTCAAAGTCTCGGCATTTTTACTTTACTTTTAGGAATAGGAAGCGGTTTATTTTATGGCCGATGGCGCTTTCGCGGCCTTCAAAATCAGATTGCAGATCAATCGAAAAAAATCAAACGATGTAAGGAAAGATATCGGGTTTTGGTGGAAAGCGCTGAAGACTTTATCTTTACAGTAGATCGCTCCGGACGCTTTCGATCTCTCAACAGTTTTACCGCTGCTTTTTTTGGAGGTGTCCCTTCGCAATTTATAGGCCGGCCGCTTTCAGATCTTTTTTCACACGAAGTTGCCGGAAAACAACTCAAGCTTATCAAATCGGTGTTCCAGTTTGGAAAAAGCATGCGGCATGAGTTTATGATAGTCAGTGGGGAATATCAGATATGGCTTGGTGCTAACTTTATGCCCCGCAAGGACGAGAAAGGTAATGTAATTTCGGTTCTGTGCATTGCCAGAGATATTACAGAAAGCAAAAAACTGGAAAACCAGCTTATTAATACTGAAAAACTTGCTTCAATGGGAACCTTGGCTGCGGGTGTTGCGCACGAAATCAACAACCCGCTTGGTATTATCCTGGGTTTTACCGATCTTCTCCTGGAAAAATGTGAAAAAAACAGTCAGAGTTATCAAGACCTGAAAACAATTGAACGACAAGGCCTTCATTGCAAGGCAGTAGTGGAAAACCTGCTGAGATTTGCCCGTCATGGAGAGGACATTTACGAATACTGTGATATCAATAAACCTATCAGAAGTATCATGGAGGTGGTTAAACACTCACTGGATATGAACAACATCGAGCTTCGATTGAGTCTCGCGCCGGATCTTCCTGAAGTTAAAGGGAATTTACGACAAATGCAGCAGGTAATACTGAACCTGGTCAACAACGCAGCGGCTGCAATGAAAAATGAAGGTGTCTTGTGGATAAGTTCGGCCCTTGATGCTAATAATGAAAAGGTGGTTGTAATTATCCGAGATAATGGACATGGTATCCAGCCTGAATATATGGATAAAATTTTTGATCCATTTTTTACAACAAAAAGTGAAGGGGAAGGCACGGGTTTGGGTCTCTCTATAACCCATGGAATTATAAGTAAATATGATGGAACCATTTCCTGCGAGAGTAATACGGCTAACTCCGGTAATAATCCCCGGGGAACTACTTTTAAAATTACACTCAGGATTAGGGACTAATTATGGAAGGAAGGATTTTAATAGTTGACGATGAAAAGGATATGCTTGTCCTTTTAAAAAGAATAATTGAAGAAAAAACCAACCATATTGTTGAAACAGAATACGATCCTTTGAAGGTCGTAAAACTGTTGAAAAAACAGCAATTTGATATCGTAATAACTGATTTAAAAATGCCGAAAATGGATGGGATAGCCATCCTTGATATGGTAAAAAAGATTCAGTCCTCCGCTATTGTGGTAATTATGACAGCATATGCCACTATTGAAACCGCTGTAGAAGCAACCAGAAAAGGGGCTTTTGACTATATATCCAAACCCTTTCGTAAAGAACGGATACTTATAACAATTGATAAGGCCATGGCATGGCAAAAGCTCACACAAGAAAATATAACCCTGAAAAAGTCCCTCCGGCAGAAAAAAGGATCTCTTCCTATTATCGGTTCCAGCCCTGCTATCATGTCAATTATAACGATGATTGATCAGGTGGCCAAATCAACAGCCACTGTTCTTATAAGCGGAGAAAGTGGTACCGGTAAAGAACTGGCAGCAAGAGCTATTCATTATTCAAGCCATCGCAAAGACAAGCCTTTCATAACAGTAAACTGTACTGCCATGCCTGAACAAATAATAGAAAGTGAGCTTTTTGGGCACATCAAGGGTTCATTTACAGGAGCATGGAAAGATAAGAGAGGAATAGTTGAAGAAGCGGACCAGGGCACTCTTTTTTTAGATGAAATAGGAGAACTGAACATGGCCATGCAGGCCAAATTGCTTCGGCTCCTGCAAGAAGGGGAATACAAGCCGGTCGGAGGTCTAACAACAAAACAGGCAGATATCCGTTTTGTAGTTGCAACCAACCAGGATCTTAAAAAACTGATAGAAGCAAAACAATTTCGAGAAGATCTTTACTACAGAATTAATGTTATCAATATACACATGCCCCCTTTAAGGGAAAGAAAAGAAGACATCCCAACTTTAGCACATCATTTCATCGAAAAATTCAATTCTTTAAACGATAAAAAAATAAGTGGTATTGATCCCGAGGCAATATCAGCACTGATGTCTAAAAGCTGGCCCGGAAATATCAGGGAACTGGAAAACCGTATTGAGCGCGGGGCCATCCTCTGCAAATCCGATATTATTAAAATCTCAGATATTCTGCCACAAGAACCTGTAGCGCATAGTTCGCCTCTTTTTGATCACAACATTTATACACTTCCATTTAAAGAGGCAAAGGAAATCATTACAAAGGCTTTTCATAACGAATATATTAACCGGGTCCTTCAACAAAATAAGGGTAACATCTCCAAGGCTGCCGAACAGGCTGAACTGCAAAGGCAATATCTCCACAGACTCATAAAAGAAGAGAATATTAACGCCGAAATATTTAAATAATGAATAAAGAAGCAGGCATGTTGGATCCGATAATACACGCTTTTTCGAAAAAAGTGTAAACTGGTGAATGAAGGATGCCTACTTAGGGCTCGCTCAAAAATAACTTCACATTTTGATGCGCCGATCCATTCCGCATGGCTGCGTTGCTCGTTGGTTAAATAGCCTG
>DAOUSD010000006.1 GCA_030627405.1 Deltaproteobacteria bacterium | reverse complement strand
TGGGATTTTTGGGCGATAAATAATACATTATGATTGCACAGTTTATTGTCAGCCATAATCGGCCCAAACGGCGCGGGCAAGACGACTTTATTTAATATCATCTGCGGTTACTTGTATCCGGATAGCGGCAGGATAATCTACAAAGACAGAGACATTACCATGCTGAATCCTTGGGAAAGAGCATCTTGCGGGATAGGGAGACATTTTCAGGATATAAGGGTCTTCAAAAAACTTACCCTTCTTGAAAATCTCCTTGTCACGTTCAAGGACGGTTCTGAAAATCCTTTCAAGGCCATCTTTGGGAGAAAAAGCAGGAGAGAGAGGGATAAGATAGAGATAGCCATGAAATGGCTTGATTTTGTCGGCCTTACAGACATGAAAAACAGTCTTGCAGAGAACCTCTCCTGGGGACAGCAAAAGCTTTTGAGCCTTGCAAGGCTCTTATGCGGTGATTTTGATTTATTGCTCATAGATGAGCCTGTAAGCGGGGTTAACCCTGATATGGTAAAGGTTATCCTTAAAAAAATAAGAGAATTGAAAGAACTCGACAAAACAATAATTGCAGTAGAACATGATATGGCAGCAGTAAAAGAAATATCGGATCATGTCTATTTTATGGATTCCGGCAGGATTCTGGCTTCCGGCTTGCCGGACGATATTTTTAAAAATCACGAGATCATGGAATCATACATGGGGCTTGATAATGTTGCTTGAACTTAAGAACATACATGCCGGATATAATGGAAGAGAGATATTGAGAGGCTTGCCTCTTAATATTAATGCTGGTGAAATTGTCTGTATTATAGGACCAAATGGAGCAGGTAAGTCCACGGTTTTAAAAGTCATTTCAGGGTTTCTTTATCCTAAAAAAGGGGATATAATATTTAAAAACAAAGATATCACTGCGATGGAGTCATACAAAAGAATGGCTCATGGCATAGGTTACTTTCTTCAGGGCGGAGAGGTCTTTAATGATATGAGCATCTATGAGAACCTGGAGATGGGAGGCGCAAACATTAAAAAATCTGTCTTCAAAGAAACGGTTGAAGATACACTCAACCTTTTTCCTCAGCTCAAAAATAAACTCAATAAAAGAGCAGGACTTCTCTCGGGCGGGGAAAAACAGATGCTTGCGCTCGGCATCGTGCTGATGGCTAAGCCCAGGCTTTTGTTGCTGGATGAGCCGTCAGCAGGTCTTGCGCCAGGGCTTGTAAAGGTGATTATGGAAAAAATTGTTGAGATTAATAGAAGTTACGGGACTGCTATTTTACTTGTAGAGCAAAAAATAGGACAGGCATTGAAGGTAGCTTCAAGGGGTTATTTGCTGAAGAATGGGGAGGTTGTTTTTGAAGGCTTGCCTGAGGATATAAGAAGGGCGATTACTAAGAGAGCGGTTCATGCTTGATATAGAGTGGATACAAAATAGAATTAGGAGAAGTGAATATTACTTTTCGAGGCATGGAGACCAAGAAAGGCAGAATGACAATCTGACTATCATGGAAGTAGAGGAGGCCATACTTAATGGCAGAATTTTAGAACAATATGAAGACACCGGAAGGGGTAGAAGCTGTTTAATTGTAGGATTCACAAATTTTGGCAAGCCGATTCATATTGTGTGTGGAATAAAAAAGGAGAGTTTAGCCATTATAACGGTATATATTCCATCTCCGCCAAAATTCAAAAGTCCGTATGAAAGGGGTTAACGCAATGAAAGTTTGTTATTTTTGTGGAAATAAGAATTTTAAGAACGCCAAAGTACAATATACTTACAAGCATAATGACAAGCATCTTATTGTTGATGATGTTCCCTGTGAACAATGTGAATACTGTGGAGAACAATATTTTAAAGCGAGCGTACTAAAGCAAATTGAAAAGGAATTTAATGCCATCTATGTACACGGAAAGAAAGTAAAAAAGGAATTAACGATTCCTCTAACACAGTTTTTTGAAATTCAAGGTTCTAAGGTTCCACACAGCATATAACTATAAAAAAATTGGATTAAGGGTTCGCCCAAAAATAAATTTACATTTTCAAGTGTTGAGGCGCCCGCATGGCAAGACGCGAGAAGGGCGAATAGCAGGCTATTTAACCGACGAGCAACGCAGCCATGCGGGAGATGGATCGACGCATGAAAATGTTATTCTTTGTCGAGCCCTAAGGACACCGAATACAAATGCAGAAAACATAGAAGTTCTGAGCGGCGCTGAACAAATCGCAAAGAATGGGTCAGAGACCTACATAAAGATAAACCGGTTCATGAACAGAATCGTTCACCTTCACAACTACATTAACACAGATACACTTTACGATATTCTGGTGAATGAACTGTATGATATAAAGGAATTTTATGTAAATCTGTTTGAAATTATTAAGGAATATGACAATGAGGAGGTGTAACCGATGAAATATATTAGAAGATTTTTAGTGCTGTTTTTGGTGGTAATTCTTGGCCTTGCCTTTAATATCGGCATTTCAAAAGCCGAGGAACCAACCGTCTATAAGATTGGTGCGATATTGCCATTGACAGGAACTCTATCCGAGATTGGTGAAAATGCAAAAAAAGGTATTTTGTTAGCGTTAGCAGAGGCTAATAAACAATATAAGGCAAAAGGGATAGAGTTTGAAGTTTTACTGGAGGATACCAAGACATCCCCCAAAGATGCTGTAAATGCTTTAAACAAGCTGATTAACGTAGACAGGGTTGGCTTCGTCATAGGACCGATTTCAAGCGGAGCTACACTTGCGGTCGCGCCTATTGCTGAAAGTAACGGAGTTATATTAATTTCGCCCGGAGCTAGTAGCCCAGAATTATCAGAAGCCGGGGATTATATTTTTAGAACCTGGCATTCTACTTCTTACGAAGGGAGAATGTTCGCCGAACACCTACATAAGACCCTTAGAACCAAGAGTATTGGCGTGCTGTTTATCAATAATGAATATGGAATAGGACTATTAGATGAATTTACTAAAACTTTTAAATCGTTAGACGGAAAAATCTTATTTCAAGAAGCATTTCAGCAGAATCGGTCTGATTTTAGGCCCATATTAAGTAAAATCAAACCGATCTCTAAGCAAGTTGACGGCATCTATATAATTGGTTATCATAATGAGACAGGAGCCCTTCTTAGACAATCAAAGGAAATGATGATTAATGCGCGCTTTTTCTGTTCTGATGCTAATCAAGATCCGAAACTAATTGAAATTGCTGGTTCAGCAGCCGAAGGACTAATCTATCCTCATGCCAAGAAACCCGATATCACAATACCGTATGTCAGTGACTTCCAATCAGGCTACAGAAAGAAATTTGGGGAAGAGTATGGGACGACGAGTGACACAGCGTATGATGCATTCAATCTCCTATCATTAGCTATTTTAAGATATGGATATAATCCCTTATTGGCAAAAACTTTTCTACTTAATACAAAAGGTTACAATGGAGCGTCAGGTACAATATCGTTTGATAGTCATGGTGATGTGTTAAAAGAATTCGAGATTAAAACCGTAAAAAATGGTAAGTTTGTGATTTATTAACTGTTTGTTATCATTGGAAGTAGGTTATGGTAAGCAAAAAGACCGCAATAATCATCGGCTCAAGCGGAGAAATAGGGAATTTCATCTCACAAAAACTTGCATATAATAATGTCAGAGTAATTTTAGCTTCAAGAAATTATGAAGTAAATTCAAGGATCGTATCAGAGATTAAAAATAAAGGGGGAGAAGGTTATCCATATAAACTCGACGTCACTATACCGGAAGACGTATTTTCTTTCATAGATGATGTTGGCATCAAACATGGACCGGTTCATTTCCTGATCTATTTGTCAGGCACCGGACTTCCCAAACCCCTATCAGACACTTCGGTCGAATACTTGGATAATGTTGTAGATGTCAATTTCAAAGGTTTCTTTCTTGCTGTACAAAGAATAATTCCTTTGATGAAGAAAAATAATTTTGGACGAATAGTAGGATTTGCTTCACCCGCTGGTAAAAAAGGGTTAGGTTTTGCCAGTGCCTATAGTGCTTCTAAAGCAGCTTTGATCAATTTTTGTCAATCCGTATCTTTAGAAATAGCGCATCACAATATTACCATAAACTCAATCTGTCCAAAGGGGCTTCAAACATCCTTCTCCAAGAAAGCTTGGACAATGCTTGCTACTTACAAGGGATTGACGTACGAGGAGCTCCTGAAAAATAAGTTAGATGAGGTGGGAATTCAAAGAAGATTGGATTTAGAAGACCTGTGGCCGGTGGTAGATATGTTGTTATTCCGTTCATCTAATGCTTTAACCGGACAATCAATCAACATTTGCGGAAGTTATGAAGTAAGGTAAAAAGAATTATGTCCAACATGCCAAATGCAAAACAATTAACTGAATTGCAAAACAAATTCTTAATTGACCTAATTAGTTATTACAATAACAAGAGTCAGAGAAGAGAGCGAACTGAATTATCTAAAGAAGTTACTCTAAAAAAGGCGTTCGATAGTATATTGAATAACGAATATTTTAAATCTACTTTAGAATGGTTTGTAATATGGGGAAAAAAACATGACGAACCCACAGACTTATCTTTTCTTGTGGGCGGAACTGGGAGATCTCGAAGGATAATCGGTCTCTATACTCACAAGGATTATTCCAAGCATTTTTTCAAATTTGTCACCACTTTTAGTGTTTTTTGTTCAAAGTATAAACAGCCAGATACTTCGTTTATAATTTCAACCACCCCATATAGATCTGATATCGGAAAACGTTTTTATAGGCATTTTGTATTACTTAACTTTGAAGATATTGCCAAGATGTGGATAGACGAAATTCATGATGAAACAAAAATTGAGCCCTCAAATGCCATTGAGGTGCTAAAAAAACAATACGATATATTAAAGAATAAGATAGAACAAGATAACAACTTCAAGCAGAGGGTAGAAGCCAATATCGTTAATCCAATTTCTAGAGCTTTTGATACAACAATTTTAGATGAAGATGAAATCGTTAAGTTTATTAATAGCTTTTGCTGGTTGAAGCTGGCGCACCCTGAAAATTGGAAGATGATGATATATTTTCCAGGAATAATCTCAAAAGAATTTGAAGGTGTTCCACTTGGGGTAAATATCGGATTAAAGGAAGTAGTCCCCGATAATATAGTATTTTTCCTCAATATGGTGACTCTTTTGTTTTGCACAAGAGAATCAGTGGATTTTTTTGAGGAATGGGCCAAGAGAGAAGAGAAAAAACGGACAAGAGATGTCCATTATCTAAATAAATTACTTGGAGATTTTCAACATACCATTCTTCAATCCATTATAGACTCTATAAGGTATTTTATGAAAGGATCTGCCTCGGAGCATTCTCGTATTGCCAAACTTCTTACTTATATATCTCAAAGAGGTACTTACCTTGACCAACTTTCCGATTTTATAGCTACTTCTCCAAAGAATAACGCTGTAAGGTCTGTAACATTTAACCGCAGTGCATTAGAAAACGAGTTTATAGACTCTGGAATATTTATTCGGAAGATATCTCCAGTTTCGACTATTTCTGATGGTATTAATGAATGGAGAAATTTATTTAAGCCAAAAATAGACTTAGAACCAGACTCAAATATAAATATAGAAGGTGTATGTTGGGGACCTATTCAAACAATAATAGAAAATTTAATTGCAAATTCACTTAATTATGCGTTTGATTCTGAGAAAAAAACCAAAATTTATATCCGCTTTTGCAAACCAAATAACAATCAAAATGGAGAGACTTATCCAGCTATCATTTATTGGGATGATGGGAAGGGATTTGAAAAAGAGACCTGTAACAATATTCCAAGATGGTATGGAAGTGGTCCCACATTATCTGAGGGACGAAAAGGTTATGCTTACTGGTTAATTGGAAAAATAATGGATCATATAGGCGGTGAACTAAAATTATTAATATACGCTAATAATAATTCTCTAATTCAATTAGATAATGATAATTTAGATGCTCCTAATTATATTATACCTATTTGCGAGGAATACTTTAAAAAAAAATTGTTTAACAATGAAATTTTACGAAGTGGAAATCGTCGCATAATACATATATTAGTTTTTAAAAACAGATACTGGCAGGAGCTACCTGTATGAATTATACATTAATAGTTGAGAAGAAAAGAAGTAATAATACCGATGAACTTATGGAGGTTCTTCAAAATAATGCAATACTGGAACTATTCGAAAATAAACGAATTAGCGTAATTCTTAATGCTCACCTTGAGAATAAGAATAATATAAGAAGAATTATTTTCCACGCAAGTGGAAGAGATGGTGTTGAATCTTATGAAGCATCACAGTTTTTAGAGGAAATTTTAGAATGGAAAAACAACGAAACTTTGCTCTTTGCGGTATCAGAAGGTATAGATCATCAAACAGAAATGAAAAAAAAGATTAATGAAAAAAAAGCTGAGAATTCATATGCTGATTCGTACACGTCCTATGTGAGAGCTTTCAAAGAAAAGTTAAATGAGGTGAAGCGTGGAGCAGAATAATAAGCACATAGATGAAGCATTAGGTTTAGTTGATAAAGAGTATAAAAAGAAAAACTTAAGTAAACTTTTTAATAACCTCCTCCATCTCTTCCTTCCCCACGACATAGATATGCAAGCATTGATTCTGGCCGAAGAGGGGAAAGCAAACTACCTCGAACAAATGTATAACGACAATATTGATTATTATCAAAAGGTTAATAAATTACAATCGAAGATAAGGGAACTTGACGAAATCGAATGGATAAACAAAGAGAGACTTAATGACCTTGTTAACGATGCCTCAAGTTTTTTTGAAAAACTTAAGGGAAAGGAAAAGAATCTCCGTGAAGTTTTAGAGCATAACTGGCAAAGTGACAAGGTTAACTCCTTCCACGACTGGTATTGCGCCCTTAACTCATGCCTAAGAGGTAAAGATGCTTGTAAATAAGGAAAAACAAAATGGTAAAGCAGGCATCCTTAAGAGTTAAGAATATTGAAAAACTTTTATCACTGCCAGATGAAAATCTTTGAGAAAGTAAGAAAATATTTATACTGGATCCAAGGAGCATAATAAATGGGCTTTACACTCCAGCCGGCGACAAAGGAAGATTTTATTGACAGAGAAGATATCCTGGAGGAAATGCTCCATACCCTTACGGATAAGAAAGTAAGAATGGGGTATGCCCTTGTCGGGCCCAGGAGGATCGGCAAGACCTCTATATTTAAGGAAGCGTCCAGAAGATTAAATCAAAGAAAGGACATTGTTGCCGTTTACTTTTCGCTTTGGAACCTTATTGAAAACACCGCCGTTGAATTCTGCAACCAGATTACCATCTCCATTATTGAAGCTACGAAAAAGAGGCTGTCTTTAAAATATAAGATCCAGCATATTCTCAAGGTACCTGCTACAAAGTTGTTTGATTTTCTGAAAACTATTGATTTTAAGCTAAGTATTTTTGAAGATATTGAGATTTCACTGGCCGCAGGCAAAAAAGGGGAGATGGATATAAATGTTCTTATTGAAAAAGTGTTTGAGTTTGCTGAAAGGCTTGCATCGGAACTTGATATGAGATTGGTTTTGATTCTGGATGAATTCCCTTCGATTATGGATGTCAAAAACGGGACAAAGCTCGGTGAGGGCATAATCAGAAAGATAAGAACCATTCAGGAAGATTTGACCGGAACCATTCTCTGCGTATCCGGCTCTATAAGAAAAACCATGGATGTAGCAGTGCTTTCCCCATCCGCTGCTTTTTACAGGCAGTTTATAATAAGGCATATAGGCCCCTTCAATATCTCAGTGGTCAGAGACCTGATGGTGCGAAACATACAGCGCGATATAAATGAAGACGCGGGGGAAGAATTATATAATCTTACAAACGGGATTCCTTTCTATGTGCAGTTTATTGGTAGGGAGCTGGACAGGACAGGAGATAGGACAGTAGACCGGAAACTGGTCCAAAAGGCTTTCCGTAATTTTCTTGATCAGGAGGGCGACATACTCTTTTTTGAGGAGTTTAAATCATTAAGTGATAAGGAAAAGAGCATAATTTATGCAATGGCAGTACATAATCTCAAGACTCCAAGAGACATATGCAGGATAACAGGGAGCAATTCGAATGTTGTGAGCCGATATATTGAGTATTTCACAGACAAGGGCATTCTTTCAAAGCAGGATAAGGGCTTATACGAATTCACTGACCCGGTTTTTAAGACATGGTTAAGGAAAAAATATATGCCTACAATTTTGTAGGCTATATATTTGTAGGGGAAATTGTAGGATGATCGGAAGTGTTCTAAAAATTAATCAATAATTTTGCGAATTGAAACAGAATTAGAAGGTAAAGATATGGAAAGTGCCTGTCCTATGTAAGACTGAAAGAGGAATTTTGATTGTAGGTGAGTTCGCTCTTGATAAGGATGGACACTTTATAAATATCCCGACTAAACAGGAAATGCTGAAAAAGGTAAAAAAGAGCTTATAATGATTATACATTATCAAAATGAGTCACTTGGCACTGAAATATCTCATTCTATAGGAAGGTATTTGAAATATTGCTTAAATGTGCAGAACATAGAATTGACAGAACTAAATGTGGATGGCCGAGAAAAAATTATCGATGATCCAAATGATTTACATATCTTAGTATTTACAAATGGACTTCATGATTTCACATATTGGTTTACATTATTTAACCAGTTAAAAAAAGATATAGCGACTCAAGAATATTGTATTAATATCATCGACTTAACATGGCAATACAACTTCCCCTTAACTGTTTCTCCAGGTGGAATAATTTCCATACGGAATAATGGCTGTAAATCTTGGTTGGCAAGGCTAACAACCAAATGGTTAAACCAGAAAACGTATTTGGGCATTGCAAATTATTCTCTAAGAAGTTTCGTCAAAGCTATGCAACATGAAATTGAAAAACCATCATCAAGATACACGTCATCTGAAGACTATATAAGGGCATACAATTGGATTTATATTGAGGAAGACTTACTTAAATTATGGAGATAAGCTCATGATGAGAAAGATTAACATCCTAATATTAGAAGATAAGCCGGAAGTTTGCCCAGATCCAATACCTTACGAATATATCGAAAACATAAACAGTATGACAGATACTGATATAGAAGCTGTTACAACGAAATCTAAATTTAACGAATTGGATTCCAAGATACTAAAACAAGCTTTTGATATTGCTATTCTTGATTATTCACTTTGGCACTTTGATACAAAGGGAAATGGTTGGATTTATATGGAAAAAATCTTGGCAAAAAATCCATATTGCAATATCGTGCTGGTAACAGCCCTCAATACAATTCAGAAGGATATTAATGAGCTATCTGAAGATTTGCAAGCTTTAATCTCAGTGAATCCTAATGTTAAATATATTCCAAAGAGTACAGATTTTACAAGTCAGATTGTTAATTATGTTGAAGAAATAATCAATAATTTGAAAGCAAGATGGAAGCTACAAGAACAAATTATTGACTGTGCTATCGCTGCCTATAAGGAGTTCATGGGGAAAGAGATAGGGTCGTTAATCGAAAAACCCGATAAAGAGATACCTGGAAAAGAAGATACCATGGTTTTGGACACGATAACGGAAGAAGAGATCCGTAAAATGTTTGTCCCCCTCATACACAAACATAGGATAATCGTTTGTACAGAAGAGGGTGGTGTGGAGAATAAAGTCATTTATCGCGTTGACAGACCTATTTTTTATATATTCAGCGATCCCCTTGATGGCTCCAGTGCTATGAAATGCTGGATTAAAACACTGAAGGAAAAAGCTCATTCAAATTTGACAAAGCGATTACCGGAAGTAATTGATGATCATGCTGATAAAGTTATTTGGGAAAATAGATATGGTCCCATGAAATTAAACTCACCGATGATTTCTATCGTTTTGGCGGAAAGGCATCATGTTGTTGGAAATGTATTGGTAAATCTTTTTACAGGCGATATTTACAAGTCTGTAGATTCTGGTAATTTTAGGTCAAAGATTGACCAAAGCACATTTGAACTATCAGAAAACTGGAAAGAACTTAGGTTTAGAGATTTTTCTGATGAATTTGATAAGCTTCTTATTTGCACTCTTCAATCTGTCAAGTATAAGAAATATAAGCAGGAAAAGGAAGGAAAGCCCCAGGATTTTCAATTTCTTATGCATTTCAGAGAGTGTATCCAGCCTTTGATACCACATGATTATGATTTGGAGAAGACTTTTAAAAAGAGAAAGCAGAGAAATGATTTTACACCGGGGCCTGGACGGATACTGTTTCTGACAGAAGTTGCAGAGAAATATTCAGGCCATGTTGAAGATGCTGAAAAGGAGTTATATTCTTGTATACTTTCTTCAGGAGAACCCTTGACGGAATGGGTGGGATGGTTTGCATTTCTTCGCCATACCAAAAACTTGTCTGCTTACTGTTTGAGGACAGGTGATGGGAATATATGCCAGCACAGAATTCAACGTTCTAATATAAAAGGAACGATGATACCGCCTGAAGTGGCTTCTTTATTCAAAAGCGGCATGATGGATTTTGAGGTCTTACATACAGGGTATAGAGATGCAATGCAGAATTATACAGATTCCATTGTTGTCTTTTTTAATAATGATGAAAGCTGGAAAAGGATTTTTGAACGGAAACTTTATGAAAGAATGTCAGATACTTTTACTCGAATAGTTACCTGAGAGTGATTTAGTGTACTTTTAGATTGCAGAAAACTAAAATGATTAAAAAAGCAATAATTATCTCTGAAGATGAGAAATTTTACAGAACTCTAAGAAGGGCATGCAAAAGCTTGAGCGATAGGAGTCGAGCATGATCTTTGTTCATTATAAAAGTGAAGAATGGCATGATGAGTTTAAGGCGAGTCTTTTTCGGTACTTCAAATATTTACCAATTAATTATGGCAACTACTCGAAAGTTATACGGAACTTAAACGACACTTTATTTCTTCAAATGCCGGCTTCTGATAATTTGCAGCAAGATTTTGGTATCAGCGGGCATTATGAAGAAGAAGTGATCAAGCCAGAAATTGAGTTTTTCTACGAATTATGTAGCAATAAGAGTAACACTATAAGATTGTCAGATCAAAGAAGAGTAGTCCTTTTTTCTACTGAAGAATTCAACAATAGCCTCCCCAATATAAAGACCATTCCGCCTTGCTTCACTAATATCCCTTTTTCCATGGAAACAGTAATTAAGAAAAAGATCATCTCAGATGATAATTGCTGTGATAAATGTGAGTGGGGAGCAAAGCTAACCAGATATAGAAATATCGTACACCATTGCAATCAGATAAGGAAGGTTTGTAGTTTTGATAATGACGAGGAAACCAACGAAGTCAGGAAAGCAATCCAAGACCTAAAAGAGATAGAACAATATCAGTACCAGGATTTTATTGGCGAGATAGATAAAATAGTAAAGAAAGCAAGTAAATTGTTTTCTATTGATAACGATGGAAGGTTGGACTCAGCAAGTACTGAAGTGTACCTGTTAGAGGATAATAAAGACGATTGCAAGGCCATAGAAGATGTGCTGGTTAATCAAGGCTTTGAGGACTTGAATATTAGAGCCTTTACCACGTCCGAAGATTTTATCAACCGGCTAATCAGGAAGAGTGAAGAGCCTATCGAGTCTATCAAAGAGTCGAATAGTATAGTCTTGCTGGATTTGATGTTGAAAGGAGACATTAAGCAGGGTGAGGAGGTCTGCAAAAATGTCAACAGGTTCAGACGATTTCTACCGATTTTCATAATATCCAGAAAAGAAGACCTATTCGAGCTGGTAAATAGCCTTGTTGGATTAAGGATTAACGGTTTCTTCCCAAAACAGACAATTATTGATAGGATTGCCCATGGAGATTTCGCACGTGAGAGTAATAAAGATGTTAAGGACTTATACACACGCTTTTTTGTGTTCCAAGTCGATAGGGCCGTAAGAAAGGCCAAAAGGCAAAAGGAAGAACATATATACATTGAATCTCAAAAAAAACAGGATGATCGAGTTGGAATCGTAGTTGCTGGGTATGGAAAATTTTCACAGCAGACATTTGATAACGTCCTTAGGCTCATCGGAAAGAAAGATAATTATGAATTGCTGGCCATTATTGAACCGACTTGGCAGTCAAGGCAGGAAGCAAAGGATCGACTGAGAAAAGAAAATCTTGATACGGCATGCGTTGTGAAAGACTTTGAACAGCTAAGAGACTTTGTATACAAATATCCCGGGAAAATTTTCATCAGAGACGCTAGTAGCTCGGATCATCATGCGAAGAATCATGAAGAATGTGCTAAAGAATCTAATAACGAGAACAAATTTTTTCATTTTGTTGAAAAACCCATGACTCTGAGTAATTCGGACTTGGATAAATACAGGCAAGATAAGAAAGAGAACAAATTTTCATGTAATCTTTCAGAAATTGAAAATCCTGCTGTCTTAACTGTAAAAGAGTACATAAGAGAAAACAGATTACAAATAACAAGCATGGAGTTTTGGCGATATTGCGGTATAGCCTGGGTGCAACTACTGGAAGGTAAAAGGATGGGAGTCCGTGGCGGTTCATACATGGATAAGACGATTCATGATTGGTCTGTTGCCTATTTTTTGCTAAGCGATCTACTCAATTCGTATGATATTGAAAAGGTAATCCGTAGAGCAGAGATTGATGCGTCTATTACATTATTTATGCCGTTTTCGTGCAACAACTTGCTACGGCATTATCCCGATCATCTGTTTTACAAAAGCACGATTGAAAATGGGAATGACGGTAAGGATAATCATTATACAAGGGATCTGATCAAAGCAGAGGATTTAAAAATGGAGTCCAGAGTTGCCTTAGAACTGCATGAAGATAACAGGGTTAAGATAGAAATGAAATCCAGTTGGGGTGGTATTACAGATAATGAAATAGAAACGCTTGAAGACCAGTTAACATTAGAGGGAGCGTTGTATACCGAAGAAAGGATTGGAACTGTTGACTTTGAAACCAGGCGCAATGTTGACTATAAATTTTTTGAACAAGAATTGCGATTGGGAAAAATAGAAACTACCTGCTGTAACGACAAGACTACAAAGACTACAATCTATTTTAATATGCTTGAAAGAAAGCAAAAAGATATCTACCCGTTTGTAAAGATAGTGACGGATAATGGTTTGCAGAATATACGCTTATGTACTCGTGAAGCTACTCCTTTTGACAGGATATTAGAGAATAGTTTGTTGTATTGCACAGGTGCTAGCAAGGAAGCCAAAGCAGGTCCTGAAATGAGTATTTTCTGCCACGAGATGGCGTTAAAGTGTTTAAAGGAGGCCCAGAGTAATATTGATGACCGGAAGGACGCAGAGGCTGCTATTGCAAATCTTCATAAGTACTTGAAGGAAGTGGGCGTAACCTTTTACTTTGATTAGGCAACCAGTATCATATCCCGATTCGTAGACCAACACTTTATGACCTCTTTGTGATGTCAGAAATTGCCAAAGCAATGAATAAGAGCTTGCCCGTCATGGTCGTTTTTTTGCACGATCATCATTCCTTTTACTCCTGCTTAGCTTGTTATTACAAATTTGTTGATCAAGAGTTGCGATTGGGAAAAGTGACATGCAAAAAGGATAAGGTGGGAGTAAAATTTTTTGGGATTAGTCATTAAGTACAATTTTTTGCACAAATAACAAATGTTATGCATATGCTATACTTGTAATGTCAACTGTGCCAAAGATATTGAAGATCATTTTGATCTGTGAAGACGAAGAACTTTATGGTTCCCTTAGAAGGACGCTGCGAGCAGTTGGAAATATTGAAATCAATAGATTCACAAAAGACTCTTTGAAGAATAAAAACAGAATAGTATTGATAGCAACTCCGAAGGAAGAGAACTTAAAGAAATTAATTTACAGCACGATTAGGTCGAAATATCTTAATCCCATTGCGATTATTAATTATAAAGTTAGTCCTCTTTTCAAGAAAGACTATCCTCTATTTGAAGACCATCCTTTTAATCATTTATATATAGATGTCCCATTTAAGTTAGAGAAGTTTGTTGCAGCCCTATGGGATATGATTCCTATTTCAAGTCAGGCAATCAGGGAGGCTATCTGCGGGAGCGATTCTGGTTACAAGGGATATTTGCTGAAACTTCTAAGTCATGATTTGCTGAGTGAAAAGGAGAGATGTGTTGAGATATTGATGTTGGTTAGTAATTATCTTAAAGATAAGAAAATATCTAAGGAAATAGAAGCGGCAGCAGACAAAATAAAGACAGAACCTGATTGGTCTGCAATAGCATCAAGAAGAGGCAGGAAACTTGAAAACAGGATTAAGTGAGGTCGGTGATGTTTAAGATATTATGTATTGACGACGAACCGGATGCCCCCAAGATTACCAATAAAACGCTAAGACAAATCTTGCATGATATCTATAATACTTCCCATTATGAGGTGATTTTTGAAACCAATGGCGACAAAGGGATTGAGATTGCCGGCTCGGACAAGGAAACCAAGTTGGTTCTGTTAGATGTTGAGTTCAAGAAACAGAAAAAGCAGGGAGATATGATAGCAAAAGAGTTGCTGAAGGTTCGACCGGAACTCAAGGTGATAGTTTTAACCAGGTTTACGGAAACCGGCAAGAAAATAAGCTTTGGTCATAAGCGCAATGTAGTTCATTATGTGATAAAAGAGGAAACTGCTTCGCTGGATATTCAGAACAAAGTAAAGAATCTTTCCCACGCGATTATAGAGGACTATGAGAATAAAGGCTGGCAATTAGAATATGATAGCCCTGAAACAATAACCCTGTACAATGGCAAAGAATCTTATGGAATTAATATTCCGATAACCGCCCAAGAAGCTTTAGGCGATTGTATTCAATCGCCTAACAGTCCAGTTTCCTTGTCAGACTCGTTTAACTTAAATAAGGCTCATAATATGATAAATAATAATGTGAGAGAGGGAACGGGTTGGAAAACCTGGGGGATTCTTACAAGAGAGGGCTGCGCAAAGGGACAGCTTAAATTGATGATTGGTTCTGTAATATCATCTCCAGCTCATCAAACTCCTAAAGATCCTTATGTCACGCAATCCCAGCTTGAGATGTTTATGAAAGGGATAAATGATAGATTAGGTAAGATAGAACAGACACTAAATCGCATGTCAGCGTCTGACAATGATCCTCGTTAACTTTGACAGGATTTTGCTTAATTACCCAAACAGGTTTTCAAAAATTGGTGTCACCCATTAGGGACATTCGAAAGATTATGGATGGAGACAAGATAATTTGCAAACTCCTGAATAGACTCCCTACATAGATGGCCAATTAATGTTAATTGCTGTTTCGAGTCTGTTTCCCATAACAGTTCTTCAGCAGAACACCATTTCTCGTATGCCGCGGGATATACTTTTATAAAATTATTAGAGTCCAAATATATTCTGACAGTTTTTACTATGCGCTCCACTGGTTTGCCCAATTTTTTCCTTAAGATGCGACCCAGCACACCTCCTTTTTTGCTACAATTAATAATCCCTTGACCTGATTTCCTGACTGCTTCCTGATATCTGATTTGGTTTCCTCTATTAATTGTAATCCATGACGCCTCAGGCAATCTTGAATATATGTCCGTGAGTGTGCATAGCGACCGCTGGGAAAGAGCCGGTACCCCATGCTGTTGTCTTCCAGACTTTCCACTGAAAATGCAATGATCCCTCCGTAAACAAGATATGAAGATGCGGACCTGATGATCGTATCCAGATTCCCGAAATATACAAAGACGTCAGAGCTATATATCAGATCAAATTTTTGGGGAAAGCCCCAGTCTTGAAGTATGTCAAAAACCTCGAGCAGGTTGTAGATTTTCTTCTCTGCGGCCTTTTCGAGCATCTTTGACGATACATCGACGCCTACCAGTCTTTTCGCAAACGGCCGATAGAGTTGAGCGCCCAGGCCGGTTCCACAGCCAAGGTCCAGAACATTCATTTCTTCAGTCAGATATGGGCGCACAAGGTCAAACAGGAGTTCAGGGGTCTTGTATTCCAGGTCTTTAACCAGGATCCTTTCAAAAGTCCCGGCACACTGATCAAAGATCCTACGCACGTGTTCCACCGGGGCGGCATCAGGTGTTACCGATGTCCCCAGGCTTTGGAGCATGAATATTGCCGCCTCATCATCCGGCTTGGTCTCAAGCACCTTGTTGTAATGTTCCTCGGCTTCCTTGAATCGCCTGAGCTTTTGAAGAGAAATCCCGAGGTTGAAGTGGGCGGATGCATAATCTGACCGTATCTCAATGGCCTTTCTGTATGACTTTGAAGCGTTTTCAATCATATTAAACTCGTCCTGTGCCACGCCAAGGTTGTTCCATGCCTCTGCCATGTCGGGAGCAAACGCCACTGCCCTTCGAAAACAGGATATGGCTTCATCCTGATCCCCAATTTCCCTATATGCGACACCCAAATTATTCCATGCTTCACCAATACCAGGCTGCTTTTCCAACATGGCCCTGTAAATACTTATGGCACCCTTGTGATCGTTCTCTCGCTGCTTCAGCCTGGCCAGGTTATAGCATGCCGGAAAACAGGGAGGTCTAAGGTCGGCTGCTTTTTCAAAGACTTTCTTGGCCTTATCCGGCCGGGACTGGTCCAAGAATACCGTTCCAAGCGCATTCAGCACCTGTCCCCAATCAGGCTTTCTTCTCAATACTTCCAGATAGCCTTTTTCCGCTTCAGCAAGCCTGCCTTTCTTGTGGGCAAAAGAAGCTTTCTTGAGAACGTATTCGGAATCGTCTTTCGTGCGCTTCGATGGGATAGAATACTTTTTTGAGTGGCGCGGAGTCACATCTTCATTTGTCATTTTTAGTCCACAGCATGGTGTTGAACGGTATTATCCGGATATGCCACGCCCGGTGAGATTGAGTATGCGCGTCCCGTAGCGCTTTTTGGCTTCAAACAACCACCTCATCCACCGCTTGCGGTCCTTGGCAAATTTCAGCAAGAACTCCTTCTTATGACACCGATGCGTAACGTGCCGGACGAAGCCTAACCAGTGATTAGGGCTCGCTAAAAAATAACCTTAAATACATTCCAACTGAGTAACTTAGGGTTCGCTCAAGATTCAGATGATTCTAATACAGATAGGGTTTGCATATCACAAATTCTAAGGCTTTTCAATTTATTACGTGAATTGCAGCAAGACAATTGCACCCATTGGGATTGCTTTTTGCGGCTATTTGTCAAATCTAATAACGATAGAGTGTCGGAGTAAGCTGGAATGAAGCTGATGGAGTAAATCGGAATGGACTATTGGAGGATTGCTTATATATAGTACGATAAATGATCGTGTTGACCGGCGAGAAGAAAGTAAAGAGATGTTTCAACGTCATCCGGTATAGCAGGCAATATTTGCATAAAAGTTGACTAATATACTGGGCAATGTTATTGTTGAAATAGAGCTGAGTCATTGATCAGCATGCCGGATATAAATAAAAAGGGGGCTTTCTATGCACCTTTTGGTTGAGGCCTATTATGAACTCTATCCGGAAAACAGAGAAAAACTCGTATATCTCTTTTTGGATGAAATCCAGGTGGTGGAGGGTTGGGAGACCTTCGTGAGACGGCTTGATGAGAGCCGCAATTTTCGAATATTTATCACTGGGTCTTCGGCCAAGCTTATGAGCATGGAGATAGCAACATCTCTGAGGGTCAGGACATTGCCCTATCAGCTTCCGCCTCTGTCTTTTAGTGAGTTTTTAAGATTCAAGCAATTGGAATACGACCTGCCGCTTGTTAAATACTCAGGCATCAGGTTTGATATCAAAAAGGCATTAGAGGAATACCTCGAGTGGGGAGGATATCCCGAAGTGGCCAGGGCTGATGAAGATATCAGGATTGAAATCCTCACGGGAGACCCTTCAGGACTATCTGTCCCACATTCTTGAGTCTGAAATCATCTTTTTGATACCCGGGTTTTCCTATTCCCTGAAGGTCCAGGAAAAGAATCCCAAAAAGATTTATTGTCTTGATAACGGTCTCAGGCGGACAGCGGCCTTTCTCTTTTCCAAAGATATTGGAAGGCCGGCGGAAAATCCGGTTTTTCCGGAACTCATTCGCAGAGGTTATGAAGTCCACTACTGGAAAAATAAATTGGATGGCGGAAGTGCATGGGAATCGAACCCACCCGGGACGGTTTTAGCGCCCCACACCGGATTTGAAGTCCGGGAGCCCCACCAGTGAACTGCGCACTTCCAATAGTAAAATTACATAATATATTATTATTGTTTCAACAAGTATTAAAAAAGATGGTTTCGTAAAAAGTCTCAAAATCGTCATACTGGACTTGATTCGGCATCCAGAACGTATTGAATTTATTGGATTCCGGCTTTCGCCGGAATGACGGAAAAGAGAACTTTTCGACTTTTTACGAATTCATCACTATTAAAAAAGGTACAAGCTGAAAATGATAAATAGAGATAGACTGCTGGAAACATTCACTCACCTGGTAGGAATTGACAGCGTCTCAAAAGAGGAAGGACGCATTTGCCGAGAAATCAGTGAAATACTCGAGTCAATGGGCGCAGAAACTTTTGTTGACAGTGCCGGAGAAAAAACAGGAAGCAATACTGGAAATCTTATTGCCGGATTCAAGGGAAATACCAAATGCCCGCCGCTGCTTCTTAATGCTCACATGGACACCGTCAATCCCGGCAAAGGTATATCTGTTATATTCAAAGACGGAATCCTTACAAGCGACGGAACAACAATTCTCGGAGCTGATGATAAAAGCGCTATCGCCATCATCATAGAAACCATAAGAATTCTCCAGGAAAATAATCTTGAATATGGCAATTTAGAGCTTGTATTCACGATCTGCGAGGAAATAGGCCTTTTAGGCGCCAAACATCTTGATTACAGCCTTATTTCGGCAAATTACGGTTATACTCTTGATGCCACCGATACAGAAGGTATAGTCACACGGGCACCTGCTGCAAACCGTATTGAATTTAAAATACACGGCAAAGATGCCCATGCAGGGGCTGCGCCTGAAAAAGGGATAAATGCCATCTGTCTTGCAAGCAAGGCTATAGCAGCCCTTGATATCGGCAGAATCGACCATGAAACAACATGCAACATAGGCATAATCGAAGGCGGAATAGCCACGAATATAGTTCCAGACATGGTTACGGTTAAGGGTGAAGCCAGAAGCCATGATAAAGAAAAGCTGAGAAAAATTACGGCTGAAATAGTATCATCTTTCAAAACCGTCGTTGATAATTACAAAAATCCTGTTTCAGATGATGAACTCCCTTGTCTTGAAATTTCTATTGAAAATGACTTTTCTTTAACAAACATTCCTGATGACAACCCTGTTGTGACCATTGCACGTAAAGCCGCTGAAAATCTTGGAAGAAATATGGCTTCCAGGATAAGCGGCGGAGGCGCGGACGCAAATATTTTCTTTGAAAAAGGTATTACTGTCGGCGTTCTCGGAACTGGGATGAGGGATATGCATACAGTGCGTGAGTCTGTAAAACTTGATGATATGGTTCGTACAGTTGAACTTTTACTTGAGATAATCAGAATTCATTCAAAGGAATTATAATATGATAGCTTATTTTGATTGTTTCTGCGGCATAAGCGGCGACATGACACTGGGAGCCTTTATCGACATTGGAGTTCCTTTAAAATGGCTGAAAGAGTCCCTTGAAAAATTACCATTAAAAGATTTTGATTTATCTGTTGAATCAATTTCCCGAAATGGAATTAAAGCTCAAAGTGTCCATGTCCTTACAAAAGATACTTCAAAATCCAGGCATTATTCTGAAATTAAAAATCTTATCAAAAACAGCCCTATGTCTCAAAACGTAAAGGAAAAGAGTCTTGAAGTTTTCGAAAGACTCGCAATTGCTGAAGCTGGTATACACGGACAGCTCAAAGAAAAAGTTCATTTTCATGAACTGGGGGGTATTGATGCCATCGTAGATATTGTAGGGACAGCTCTATGTCTGGAATATCTGGATATTGAAAAGGTAATTTCCTCAAATATTCCTTTAGGCACGGGTTTTGTCTCCTGCCAACACGGAACACTACCCGTTCCTGCTCCTGCAACCCTTTCAATCCTGAAGGGAGTTCCTGTTTATGGAACAAAAATTCCGCATGAGCTGGTTACGCCGACCGGCGCTGCAATTATTGCCTCTATCGCTGATTCCTTTGAAGAAATTCCGGATATTATAGTTGAAAAAACAGGATATGGTGCAGGGAAACGAGACCTTAAAACCATACCGAATCTTTTGCGGATTATTATTGGAACAAAAGAGACACTTACTTCAGACTTTCAAAAAGACAGGGTTTCAGTGGTTGAGACGTGTATTGATGATATGAATCCGGAATTTTTTGGCTTCTTGATGGATCGCCTGTTTGAAGAAGGAGCTATAGATGTTTACCTGATTCCTGTGTATATGAAAAAAAACAGACCGGGCACAATGATTCAGGTTCTGTGTATGGAAAATAGAAAAAAAAGTATAATAAATCGTATTTTATCTGAAACCACATCATTAGGTGTAAGATATTATGACGTTCAAAGATTTAAACTTGTTCGGGAGAATATAACTATAAAAACGACTTATGGTGATGTCCAAATAAAACGCATAAAAAATCCAAACGGATCTGTCCAGCTTGTGCCTGAATACGAAGTTTGTAAAAAAATCGCCATAGAAAAGGGTATCCCGCTAAAAATTGTATATGACACTATATCGAAAGAAGCTCTTGAAATAGTGAGCTAATACCTTGACAAAACCCATAGCTGCTTATAGAACCTGTGCATGAATTTTAAAGACAGATCGGTCATGGTGCTTGCAACTGGTTTTTTTGCCGGCTACATACCTTTTGCACCTGGCACTTTTGGTTCCATCGTAGGACTTTCTCTTTGTTTTCTTCTATCTAAAGCCAAATTGTCCGTTGCTATTCTGTTTATTTTAATATTTATTTTTTTTGCCATATGGATATCAAACAAGGCTGAAAAAATATTAAAACAAAACGATCCCGGGTGTATTGTAATTGATGAAATAGCAGGTATTATGCTAACATTTCTCGGCCTGCCATTTAATATAATTTCCGTTGCTGCCGGTTTTTTAACATTCAGATTTTTTGATATCTTAAAACCTTTTCCTATTCGGTATATGGAAAAAAAATTTACCGGAGGTGCCGGCATTGTTTTGGATGATCTGGCAGCAGGTATTTTCAGCAATCTTGTTTTAAGATTGGGTTATTGGATGATTGGATAAGCTAACGAATTAAAACGTATAGGAAACTGTGGTGGCGAACCTTGTGTTCGCCCATTGCGAATTGAGGGATTGAAAATCCGGTCAGGCGGCATGGACAAACTTGTTTGTCCGTGTCTGCGAATTGAATAATTGCGACCTGTGCGGTTAGCCATTAGCGGTTAGCCGTTAGCATTAAAAAGGAGT